>JAAZZC010000254.1 GCA_014239335.1 Verrucomicrobiales bacterium | reverse complement strand
GGTCTGAGGGGTCGCTAGGTTACCCAAAAAGGTATCCTATTGAAGGAGCGATGAGTCCTCGGGATTCTTCAAAATTAATTTCAGTGCCTGACGACCTTTCTGTCGATCTGGTTTTATCGGAGCCAATCATTAAACAGCCTTTGCACTTAAGTTTTGATTCCAGAGGAAGGTTGTGGGTTGTTCAATATATACAGTACCCAGATCCGGCAGGGCTGAAACGAGTCAGCAGAGATAAGGTGTGGAGAGTTGCCTATGATAAGGTTCCTCCTCCTCCTCCATATCCATCAGGCTCACCATTCATTGGCAAAGATAAAATTTCAATACATGAGGACACCAATGGCGATGGTGAATTTGATAAGCATAAGATTTTTGTTGATGGGTTGAATATGGTAACAAGTGTTGCTCATGATGGTAGTGGAGTATGGGTAACTAATCCTCCGTACTTGCTTTATTATCCTGATCAGAATGGCGATGATGTACCAGATTCTGATCCTGTGGTTCATTTGGAAGGCTTTGGGTTGGAGGATTCTCATTCAATAGCAAATAGCTTGTCAATAGGACCTGACGGGTGGATCTATGGAGCGCAAGGGAGTACGGTGAGTGCAGCTGTTACTTCGCCGCTTTCAGTTGGCCCTAAGGTCCCAGTTAAATCGATGGGTCAGAACGTTTGGCGATATCACCCAAAGAATCACGTATATGAAATCTTTGCAGAGGGTGGGGGAAATGCTTTTGGCTTAGAAATCGACTCTAGGGGCAGGGTCTATTCTGGTCATAATGGTGGCAATACTCGGGGATTTCATTATGTGTTGGGCGGGTACTATCAAAAATCTTGGGGCAAGCATGGAGCATTAACTAATGATCACGCCTATGGATATTTTTCGGCAATGAAGAATGCACAAGTAGAAAGATTTACTCATCAATTTATTATATATGAAGGCAATGGATTGCCTGAGAGATATGAAGGCAAATTGTTTGGTGTAGACGTCCTGCACAATAAATTGGTCCTGTCTGAAGTGTTGAATGATGGCTCTACCTTTCAAACAAAAGATATAACGCCAGTTATGTCTTCAAAGGATCCGTGGTTTAGGCCTGTCATGGTAACGGATTCACCTGATGGTTCTATTTATGTTGCTGACTGGTATGATCGACAGGTTAATCATTATAGAAATCATGAAGGCCAAATTGACCATGAACTCGGTCGTGTTTATCGGATCAGAACGAAAGGAAAAGTAACTTTTAATAAGAAAATTAATCTTACTGACTTGAGTAAAATTGATTTATTAGAAGCGACTAGATCTGATTAAAGGTGGTTAAGGCGTTCGGCTCTAGTTGAATTAAGGCGTCGTTATAATATAAATGAAATCACTGAGCTTAAAAGAAAGCAACCGTCAAATGCAAGTGAGTTAGAGTTGTTGTTAGGCTCCGATAAGTTAATTCCAATCAAGGACATAACGGATATTGGTCTAAGAGGATATGCAGTTCGCCGTTTTGCTGGGAAAGCTATTAGTGAAAAACATAGAAACGCACTGATTGAATTGGCAATAGTTGAAGAGAGTCCCGAAGTTGTTTCTCAATTAATTGCAGTTTCAAAGAGGATGGATTCTAATGACGGATTTAAAATTGTGAAAAACGTTTTGTCTAGGAATCTGTTTGATTCTGATCCTCATATTCCTTTGCTCATTTGGTGGAGCATCGAATCTAAAGCTGAATCTGATATTGCCGCGATAAAAGAACTGTTCTCTGACAATAACATCTGGCGTAACAAGATTGTAAGGAATGATGTTATTGGACGCATTATGAGGCGTTACGCTTCACAAGAAACTATAGAAGGATATTTGATGTGTGCTTTCTTACTCAAAAATGCAGTTGATCAAGAAGTTAAGAAAACATTAATTAGCGGCTTCAGTGAGGCTCTAAGAGGTAAGCAAATAGGAGCCATGCCAAAGGCCCTTTTAACTCAATTTGATGCTACCAAGGATCTATTGCCACTACCCTTAAGAATTAGAATTAACTCCACGGGAGCAGTTGATGAAGCAATCGTATTATTAACTAATAAAAATACACCCACATCGTCTCTAGTTGAGTTAGTTTCAACTTTAGGATTCGTTAATAGCGAAGCCGCTATTAATGCAATTAAATCGTTGTTGTCTAAGGGCGCTCATAAAGATGTTCAGGTAGCATGTTTGGCTGTCTTATCTGCTTACTGTGCCGATATCGAAGTTAAAGAATTGGCTTTTAATAAAGCTATATCTAGAGAGGCCATGATTAGAGAGGCAGCCCTTGATTTACTTGCTAGTGAACTCTCAGCGGCATTATTTCTCGTTGATCGTTGCAAGAAGGGGAAATTTTCATTGGAAAACGCAAATGCGTCAATGCATGAAAAGTTACGTGCTCATGAGGACCAATCAATAAACAGGTATTTGAGTAAGCTATTTAAAAATATTGATTCCAAGATAACTGATGCTCAGGAACTTGAAATTGTTCGGATTAAAGAAATAGTAAGCACGGGTGGAGGTAATCCAAAGAACGGAGAGAAGACCTTTACAAGGTTATGTATTGGTTGTCATAAAATGTTCGATAAGGGAGGTGAAATTGGTCCTGACCTTACCAGTTACCAAAGGAATGATAAGGACGCATTATTAATGAGTTTAGTGGCGCCAGGAGCTGAGATAAGGGAAGGATATGAGAATGTTATAATTAAAACAAAATCGGACACTGTTCATTCAGGTTTTCTTGTTGAAGATACTGCTAAATATGTTGCAATCAGAGAGCTCTCTGGGGCATCTAGGGTATTTGAAAGGAACCAGATAAAGTCACTTGCTAACACTGATGTTTCTTTAATGCCTCAGGGCCTCCTGAATGGTATCGACGATAATACACTTAAAGATTTTTTTGCCTATTTGAGGAGTACTACTCCTCCTTTTTAATGAGTTAAGTGTTAGCCCTATGATTCATCTCCCCGATGGATCCAGACGCTCTGACATAACCCAAGCATAAACATCATCATCAAAAGAAACGTTCCGCCGTAGCTGATAAAGGGCAACGGGATGCCAGTGATTGGAACAAGCAGTACGCACATTCCAATATTCATAAAAACATGATAAAAAAGGAGCCCTATAAATCCGCCAATTAGCATTCTTCCCGTCATGTCCCTCGCCGAATAGCATATCAACAGCAAGAGGATTAGCAGTATTGAATAAAGTCCAATGAGGACAGCGGCGCCCCTGAATCCATGCCTTTCAGCTATTGTCACAAAAATAAAATCATTTATAGAAACGTTAGAGGGAACAAAGCCCATTTCTGTTACAAGGCTCAGTGTGTTGTCGTGAGCATTGACGGATGAATTCGGCTGCGAAGTTGCGATTGAGTCGTCTTGATGCATCTTTCCTAGATAGCCAGCTGAACCTATGGCGATCATGTTGTGTTTTGGTACCCAGGCAGCGCCCTGTTCGTCTACAGGATTTTCGTAGAGCATATTAAGCCAAGTTTCTATTCTTTCTTTCTGATAGTCTTTAAGACCAAAGAAATAAAATATTGGTACAATGATCAAACCGCACTCAATTATCACAATTACATAACGTAATAGGACTTTGCCTATAACTAGAGACACCATGAAAACAACTGACCATGCCATCGCTGATCCAAAATCAGTCTCGTTGAGTATTATAAGACATGGTAAGCCTACGGTCGGGGCTGCTAACAGAATTTTTAGAAGCGAGTGTTTAAATATAGGAACACGTTTAGGCAGTTCGCCAAAAATTACGGAAAGTAGTAGAATTCCTGAAACGATTGATATTTGAGAAGGTTGAAAAGTGAAGCCTCCGATAGTGATCCAGCTCTTTGCCCCTGAAAGAATTGTATTAGTCGATAGGAGTAATATTATTGAAACTATATATGCTGGTAGCGCTGCCCACTTAATCCACCGGTAATCTATTAAGCTTGAAGCGAAGTATATTATTGTTCCAATGCCTATCCATAATATTTGATCGTACCATTTCGACGTGATGTTCTCACCGGTCAGGAATGCTGTTGCAGCATTTATAGAATAGACACCAAAAGCGAGTAAGGTTGCCGTTACGGTAACGACGAACCAATTCATTCCGAGAAGTTTTCGGAAAAGCGGTGTCATTATTTAATCACTTCTTATTAATCTTAAAGTCAATCGTTGATGAAGCCTGTGAGAGGACTAGTTGCGTGCGCTTCATTTGTTCCTTGGATTAAGCCAATGTTATGAGCGGTTCGGCCAGTGTTAACGGCGTTTTTGAATGCGTTAGCCAGTTGTACTGGATCATTAGATATTGCAATGGCGGTATTTATCAGTACTGCGTCAGCTCCTATTTCCATTGCTGCGGTTGCGTGACTCGGTTTGCCTATGCCTGCATCGATTACCACGGGTACAGTTGCCTGTTCTATAATAATTTTTATTTGCTCCTCATTTTCCAGTCCTCTGTTAGACCCGATAGGCGAGCCAAGTGGCATTACGGTGGAAGCTCCAGCGTCTTGTAGCCGTTTTGCTAATACGGGATCAGCGTTGATGTATGGTAGGACAGTGAAGTTTTCTGCGACAAGCTTCTCAGTTGCTTTAAGAGTTTCAATGGGGTCAGGAAGTAAGTACTGGTGGTCAGGGTGAATCTCTAATTTAATCCAATTAGGCAAGCCTGCGTTTTGTGCTAATCGAGCAAGTCTTAATGCCTCTTCAGCAGTGTTTGCACCGCTTGTATTTGGTAAAATTAAATATTTATCAGGATCTATATAATCAAGAATATTTACAAATTGATCAGGCTCTTTAGATAAGTTGGCTCTTTTAAGTGATACAGTTACAAGTTCCGTGCCAGATGCTTTGAGGGCATCCTTCATTATTTCATTTGATGAAAATTTACCAGTCCCTATAAAGAGACGTGAATTGAATTTACGGTCTGCAATAGTTAGTTGATCCACTTAATTATATATTCAAGCTCTATAGAAAGCTTTGTAAAGTCTAGAGGTTAAGTAACTGCAGATATTTGATGTCTGAAAATGGCAAAAATTAATAAAGCTGGGTTTCATATGTTCATATTGTATGCGACTTGTTTAAAAGTATGGGTGTAATTGAGCTGCCAGTATTCCTAGCTATCGTGTCTGCAATTCTTGGGGCTACGGTCGGTTCATTTCTCAATGTTGTTATTTATCGACTTCCTCGGGGCCTGTCAGTTAACGAGCCTCGACGTTCTTTTTGCCCTAGCTGTAAATATAAAATCCCTTTTCATCTGAACATTCCGATTTTGAGTTGGTTTCTCTTAGCAGGTAAATGTAAGAACTGTTCTGGTGTTGTTTCATTTAGGTACTGTTTTGTTGAGATTTTAACTGCATTTCTCTTCTTATTGGCCTGGCTAACATTTGCTGGGAGCTTTGATCAGATTTTCTATAACAATCCACAACTAGTTCTCGTATCCTGGTTCTTGATATCATTATTAGTCGCTGCATCATTCATAGATATTGAGCATCAGATAATACCTGATGGGATAAACAGATGTGGGATTATTGTCGGAATAATCAGCGCTTTCATTTTCCCTAACATCGTCCATGAATTCATGGGAATGGATAAGAGCCCATCCCAAGAATTCAGTTCTAGGATAGAAGCAGTTGGTTGGTCCTTAGCTGGAATGGCTTGTGGGTTTGTAATTTTATATTCAGTTGTTATTTTTGGGAAAATTCTTTTTGGTAAGAAATCTTTAAGTTCTGGAGAGCCAGTGACTTGGAATATCATTGAAGGTAAGGAAAACCCAATTTTGATAATCGGAGATAACGAAATACGATTTGAGGATTTATTTTTTGTTGGAACTGAGACGATAGTCTTAGACTCAACTGAAATTGAAATAAATTCTAAGCAGTATGGAGCAGACGACTTAGTTGTATATTATGACAGGTTAGTAGTGGGAGGTGAGAATGTAATTCCCATAAACGAATGGCAAACACTCAAAGGGATCTCTTCAAAAATTACTTACAAACGCGAAGCGATGGGTTTGGGCGATGTTAAGTTCATTGCTATGTTTGGTGCGTTCATTGGGTGGAAGGGTGTTCTTTTTGCTTTGTTCGCGGCCTCAATAATTGGAACATCTATTAACCTTCCAGGTAAATTTCTTGGTAAGGGTACGGCCTTTACTAGGATTCCATTTGGGCCTTACTTGGCCGTCGGAGCTTTGTTTTGGCTTTTTTGTGGGTCTGATTTACTCCAATGGTATTTTAACCTGCTCACTATACAGATTCAGTGATACATCTAATTACATTTTGAATTCTTAATGCTGAATTTAATAACATTATTTAGGTTAAAGCTAATTTGTTGGTTTGCATTGTTAGTGATTCCAGTTTGCGTTTCTTTTTCAAAAGATAAGCGCTTATCTGAGTATGGTTATAGTGACGATAAGAATGGTGTGCTTTCTTTGCTGGGACTTTTAAATCAAAAGCAGGACCCAAAATTATTAGCTAAATATTTAAGTGAGCTTGATTCGAATGATTTTTCTAAGCGAGAAAGAGCTACCCGCAATCTTTCACGGTTGCCTGTTATTGATCGAGTTTTTCTTCAGGAATCATTGAAAAATTCAACTCCTGAAGTGAGTTTTAGGATTAGGAGCATACTCAAACAAAATAACAAAGAACGGTTTGATGGCATGATGAGGGCTTTGAGTTATGAGATAATCAGAGGCAAACATGAGGGGCTTCTAAGTGATCTCTTTAGTTCGGTTGAGGGTAGGGAGCAGTACTCAATGGGCGGTATGTGGAGATCATTTGCTGAAGCTTCAACAGTGACTGCGAATGACAAGGACGTGGAGTTACTTAAACGCAAACTAACAAGCGATAATGATATGATTCGGTATTCTTCAGTTAAGACCTTGTTAAGTATATTAGGTGAAGGATCTTTGCCTTTCATTATGAAAAACATAACAGATAAGAGCCCACACATTAAATGGGAGTCCGCTAATGCTTTTATGAAATTCCAAAGAAGAGAGTGTCTAATCCCTTTTGCTGAACTCCTTATGTGTGATGAGGATTTCGGACTAAGATGGAGGAGCCTTGAGTCTTTACGGGCGATTACAGGTCAGGATTTTGGATACTACGCTGCTGGTAATGCCGAGGAAAGATCAGTACCTGCGACTAAATGGACTGATTGGCTCAAGAAAAATTTGGCATTAGCTGAGTTTAATTTTGGAAAACTTGAAAATGAGAGGACTATTGTTCTTTTTAGCGGAAATGATTTAAATGAGTGGGAATTCCGTAATTTGGGAGGTAGGCCTGGCGTAATATTTGGAAGGAAAGGACAAGTTCCTAATAAAGAAGCTTGGGATATTGAAAATCAAACCCTCATTGCGAAGAAGGGTTTTCGTGGTGAAATTATTACTAAAAGGAGTTTTCTCAATTATGAATTTTCCTTGGAATATAAACTTCTCGAAGGCACCAGTGATAGTGGTGTTGGAATCTTTGCCGGTGAGCCTGATCAGGGTTATTTGGAGATTCAGCTATATAATCAAAGGTCTGGAGATCTTTATAAGATCGGAGCAGCTCAAATTGTTACGGATGATGGGAACCCTTTGGGTTTCAGGTCCAGTAAGTTTAAAGATGCTAATGAGGAAAAATGGGGAGAATGGAATAAAATGGAGATCAGAGTATCCGATGGGCAGTCTGAGATTAAAGTTAACGGTGAAGTGCAGAACCGTGCACTGTCCAAGGATCCCAGACCATCAAAAATTGTGCTTAGGAACGAAGGGACCGGAGTGAAGTTCCGTAATCTTCTTCTTAAAAAGCTTTAGACAAATTTTATCTCTTAGAAAACTGGAATCGTTTCCTTGCGCCTGGTTGTCCGGCTTTCTTCCTTTCCTTCTTCCTCGAGTCTCTAGTGAGGAGCCCCTCGGCGCGTAACGCTTCACGAAGTTCAGGGTCGTTCTTTAACAGGGCCCTCGAGATTGCAAGTCTTACAGCACCAATTTGACCGGTAGTGCCGCCGCCATTTGTGGTAACATTTATGTCCCAACTCTTGGGTTGTTTGGCAACTTCAAAGGGATGCAGTAAACTGTTTTGTAGGGCTACAGTCGGAAAGTATTCTTCCAAAGGTTTTTGATTAACCGTTACAGTTCCGCTACCAGGTTTCATCTGGATTCTTGCAACAGCAGTTTTCCTTCTCCCTATGGAATTAATTGTGGAATTGTCACTCATTGAGTTGAATCTCTTAATCTGTTTTAATTAATAGTTTACGAGACTCTGACCGTCTTCGGATTTTGAGCTTCATGAGGATGCTCAGAGGATGGGTACACTTTAAGTTTCTTTGCAATTTGCCTACCAAGGCGATTCCTTGGGATCATTCCTTGAACCGCAAACTCAACAAGTCTTTCTGGTGCCTTTTGACGTAATGTCTCAGGCGTGTCTTGATGATGGCCACCGACATAACCAGAATAACGATGGTAAATTTTTTGCTGCTCTTTTCGGCCACTCAGTCTCACCTTGTCTGCATTGATGACAACTACGAAATCACCAGTATCCACATGGGGTGTAAATATTGGTTTCCCTTTACCGCGTAAAAGACACGCTGCTTTTTCTGCTACGTGACCCAATATTTGGTCAGAGGCATCAATCACATACCATTCACGGATCATGTCTTCTGCTTTTGCTGAGAAAGTCTTCATCTTCTTTAATACTGACTAATTTACCTAATTTGGGGGGCTGGATATTAATTTGGCGATGCTCAAGTGTCAACCTGTAATAGCTATAAAAATAAGGGTAAACAGTT
>JAAZZC010000259.1 GCA_014239335.1 Verrucomicrobiales bacterium | reverse complement strand
GTGCGGTTGAGAGTGAGACGGGAAGTGAGTCGGTTGCGTCCGGGAGTCTGGTAGCGGAGGCGACGCAGGCCGAAAGTCAATTAACAGAGTCGGGAGGAGCTTCCCAGGAAGCAGCTCAAACACCTGATCTTGCATCTGGAAATCTTCCTGTCTATGCGATCAGTGCTCCATTATTACCCGACTCATTGGAATCGGATCGTAAAGCATTGAATGGTGGAGGCCTAACTGAACTTATTAAAAAGCATCGTGGTAAGCCATCACTTGATACAATTAAGCAAATGGGTGGTTCGGATGGGACAGAGAAGGCAATTGTTGCTGGCATAGAATGGTTATCTAAGAATCAGGAAAAGGATGGGAGATGGGATACGAAAAAATTCAACTCTGAAGCAAACTATGATGTTGGAGGAACGGGTCTGGCTTTGCTCTGTTATTTTGGTTGGGGAGCAAGGCATGACCGGCCAGGAAAGTATCAGAATAATGTAAAGAAGGCTCTTTCTTGGTTAATTAAACAGCAGAATGATGATGGGAACTTGGCGGTATCAGGAAAGATGTATTCTCATGCAATTGGAGCCATTGCTCTTTGTGAAGGGTATGGGATAACAAAGGATTCCAAGATTAAAATTGCGGCAGAGAAGGCAATCAGTTACACCATAAATTCGCAGCACCCTCAGCGAGGAGGTTGGCGATATAGACCAGGTCAGGACTCCGATACATCAGTTACCGGATGGCAGTTTATGGCTTTACATAGTGCCAGAATGGCAGGAATTAATGTTCCAGAGGAGTCATTTGAATTGGCCCGTCGATGGTTGGATTTTGCTGGTGGAGGCGAACATGGTGGTCTCTATGGTTATAAGGGGCCTACCGATATATCGAGGGCGATGGTAGCGACTGGAATGTTTTGCAGGCAACTTGATTTGGTTCCTCCCACTGATCCTAGGATGATTGAGAGTGCCAGATTGATAAAGAATAACCCTCTAAGACCGGTCAATCCGGATCTGTATTACATTTATTATGCGACCCTTGCTTTATATCAGCATCAGGGACCTATCTGGCAGGACTGGAATAATAAACTAAAGGCTACCCTCCCTAAGATTCAAAACAAGACGGGTAAGAATGCAGGTAGTTGGGATCTGAGTCGACTCATTACCAAGGGCGGCGGTCGCGTGGCCAGTACGACTTTAGCAATTCTTAGTTTGGAAGTGTATTATAGAATACTCCCAATGTATGGTTTTCGTGGCACTGATGTACCTGAGATTAAGCTAAAAGAAGGTGAATAAAATGAAAAGGATTCGAGTGTGTCTTTTAAGTTTTATCTTCTCATTGGTTTTCTCAAGTAATGCGCAATCAAAGATCAAGAATGTGCTCTTTTTAATTTCGGATGATTTAAAGGCAAGTGTCCTTGGCTGCTATGGTAATGAGGTATGTAAGACTTCAAACATAGATAAACTAGCGAGCCGGTCTCTTATCTTTGAAAGGGCCTACTGCCAGGGCACGTCTTGTAATCCTTCTAGAACTTCTCTCATGCACAGTCGGTACATGGGCAAGTCCGATATGAATCTGGGTAAGCTATTTAGAGATAATTCTTATTATTCTGCGCGAGTAGGAAAGATCTATCACATGCGTGTTCCCGGAGACATCATTGCGGGTACTGATGGTTTGGATGTTCCTTCTTCGTGGACCGAGAGATTCAATTCTAAAGGACTCGAGGCGCATACTCCTGGTGATTATGCCTGCCTGAACCTGAATATTTTTACTAAAGAACTTGAGGGAAGGCAATCAACAAAGATGCCTCATAGAATGTTTGTAACGGTCAGTTATGATGGTGACGGTTCTGATCAACCGGATCACAAGACTTCGACTAAGATTATTGATTTGCTAAGAAAGCATAAGGATGAGCCGTTCTTTTTGGCTGCGGGGTTTGTGCGGCCTCATTACCCAATGGTTCAACCTAAAAAGTATTTTGATCAGTATCCTTATGAAAAAATAAAGTTACCTTTACAGTTCCCTAATGATCTCCAAGACATCCCTAAGCAAGGGCTAGCATCGACCAGGTCCGACACAAACAGTATAGGCAAGTTTCCTGAAAACCAGAAACGGATGTGGTCCGGATACTATGCTTCAACCCAGTTCATGGATTAGCAGGTAGGTAGGATATTGGATGAACTTGACCGGCTCGGCTTAAGGGAAAGTACTGTAATTGTTTTCACCAGTGATCATGGATATCACCTTGGAGAACATACTTTTTGGCAAAAGAGCAATTTGCACGAAGAAGTTCTACGGGTGCCTCTGATCATTTCTGTTCCCGGAATGAAGTCGGGAAGGACTCAATCAATAGTGGAGTTAGTTGATCTGATGCCTACATTAGCAGATATTTGTGATTTTAATGTCTCTCCTGAAGTTCAAGGGAAGAGCCTATTGCCCATTCTAAAGGATCATTCGGTCTCTGTGAAGGAGGGTGCCCTTTCATTTCATAGAGGGGGAATTTCATATAGAGTCAATGGGTGGTCATATAGCCGATATAAGGGAGGATCGGAGGAGTTTTATGACATGAAGGAAGATCCCGAGCAATTTTCCAATCTGGTATCGCAAGATGATAATAAATACACATCTCAGCTAAAAAAAATGCGCTCCAGGTTTGATAAAAGACTCAAGAGTCTTGGCTTAAAAGTTGGAAAATAGGAGAAAATTTAGTTCTAAATGGATTTTTTAAATCATTATGACAAAGCGTCACAATACTTTTGAAGAAAGTTCATAATATTTTAGGAAAGTTTATGGTATATCTGTAGTATTATTCTTATTATCCGCTGCCAATCATGAGTTTATTTTTCCGTTGGAATCTGGTCCCGTTGATCATTATATCTAAGATTTTGATCATGTCTCAAGTTCACTCAGCCCAAGGTGAACAGGTTGATTTTGCCCGAAAGATTTTGCCGATCCTTTCAAATAAATGCTTCGCATGTCATGGCCCTGACTCCAAGAAACCTTCGCAGCTGCGACTAGATTCCTTTGCGGCGGCCATTGCGGATAGGGACGGAGTCAGAGCAATTAATACTGATAAGCTTCAGGAAAGTGAGATCTTGTTCAGGATCCATGACAAAGAAGATCCGATGCCTCCTGATGATGCTGAAAAACAGTTAACCGAAGAGGAGCGCACCTTGTTGAGCCAGTGGGTCAAGGGTGGAGGTCAGTACGCCGAGCATTGGGCCTTTGTTCTTCCTAAAAAAGAAAAGGATAAAGGGAACATTGATGTATTTGTCTCTGAAATTTTAAAGAAAGAGGATATAGATTTTGCGCCTGAAGCAGAAAGATCGGTCCTTGCTAGGAGAGTGGCCTTGGTCTTGACTGGCCTGCCACCAGAACCTTCTCAGTTGTCCAAGTTTCTGGCTGATGATAGTCCTGAATCTTACGGCCGCTTAGTGGATTCGTTGCTTTCGAATCCTCGTTACGGAGAACATCAGGCCCGTTACTGGCTGGACGCTGTTCGGTATGGTGACACGCATGGACTCCATTTGGACAATAAGAGAGGAATTTATCCATACAGGGACTGGGTAGTTAAAGCGTTCAATGATAATTTATCTTTTGATCAGTTCATTACTTGGCAACTTGCTGGTGACTTACTTCCCAGCCCGACCCTTGAGCAAAGAGTGGCTACCGGTTTTGTACGTATGAATCCAACCACTGCCGAGGGCGGTGCAATACCAAAAGAATTTCAGGCCAAGAACAATTTTGACCGGACCGAAACATTGGGAACTGTGCTCCTCGGAGCAACGATGACTTGTGCCCGTTGTCATACTCACAAATATGATCCCATAGAGCAGGTCGAATACTATAAACTTTTCGCTTTCTTCAACAGTACTTCGGAAGGTTCAATGGACGGTAACCGTTATGAATATGCCCCTGTACTTAGGGCCCCGGCAAGTGGGCAGGATTGGGAAGCGTGGAGTGTTCTTGAATCTGAGCGAATCGCGATTCTGGCAGGAGCGAGTAAGTTTGTGGGATCCGTGAAAGGATTAGATCAGAAGGTCTGGGAAGGATCGGATGATAGTGCCCGTTTTGCTATGATTGCGGATCCGAATGGTTCTTGGAAAGGGCACGAGCTCCAGTCACGGGCCATTGATTTAAATAAAAAGACTGGAGAATTACAAAAGAGATTTACTACGACCTTAGTGACGGAAGATTTGAAAAAACCACGCGAAACAAAAATACTTCAGCGTGGAGAATATAATCTCCCTACCGGTGATCCGCTTGAACCTGGCGTTCCTGCTGTGATGGGAACTTTGCCTAAGGAGGCACCAAAGAACCGACTGGGTCTTGCTAAGTGGTTGATTTCCAGTGATCAGCCACTTGTCTCAAGGGTTCTCATTAATCGTGTATGGCAACGTATTTTTGGTCATGGTTTGGTTCGAACTCCTGAGGACTTTGGTTTGCAGGGGGAGCAGCCAACGCATCCGGCCCTACTTGATTGGTTAGCTGTTGAGTTTCAGGAAAGTGGCTGGGATTTACAGCACATGTTGCGTTTGATGGTCAATAGTAGGACCTTTAAGCAAGATTCTAAATGGCGTAAAGAAGTCCAAGACCCTGACAATCGACTCTTTGCGAGGGGTCAGACTTATCGGCTAGATGCTGAGGTCATTCGGGACATAGGACTTTGGGCAAGTAATTTACTTGATACTACTATGGGAGGTGAAGGAGTGAAGCCTTATCAGCCAGCTGGTATGTGGTCAGCGCTAATGCACCCCGCAAGTAATACCAAGAAATATGTGAGAGATAAGGGTGAGCGCCTGTACCGCCGGAGCATTTATGTGTATTGGAAACGGACCAGTCCACACCCGATGATGACGCTTTTTGATGCTCCTGTACGGGAGTCAAGTTGTGTCATGCGTTCTCGAAGTAATACGGCGTTGCAGTCACTTGGTCTTCTCAATGAGACGCAAAGGGTTGAAATGTCACGTAAGCTTGCAGAGCGTTTGATTGCAAGTTCCAAAGATGATAGCCGACGCTTGGATTTCCTTTTCGGGCTCCTCGCTTCACGTAAGCCAACCGATCCTGAGAGGAAGGTGTGCGAGGAGCTGCTGAATAAAATGAGGAGTCGGTACGAATCATCACAAGAAGATGCGACTTCCCTGATATCTCAGGGCGATGCTCCCCGTGATGCAAAAATTCCCCTCACTGATCTTGCTGCCTGGACGCAACTCACAACAATTGTTTTGGCCAGTGATGTGGCCATCCTAATGTACTAATTTTTCAAATATATAGTTCGATGCAAACACCTGATCCTCTTCGCGAATTTGATCTTAACGTAACTCGCCGACAACTCTTTGGGCGCTCAGCTCTTGGCCTAGGTACTGCGGCCATGGCTCAACTTTTCAATGATCAATCCTTCGGAGTGGATAAGACTCCAACGGCATCTCATGGGGGCCTTCATCACGCTCCCAAGGCCAAACGTGTCATATATCTTTTCATGAGTGGTGGACCGAGTCATCATGATTTATGGGATTATAAGCCTAAAATGCAGGAGATGTTTGGGCAGGATCTGCCAGATCATATCAGGGACGGTCAACGCATTACCGGGATGACAGCCGGGCAAAAGACACACCCTGTTTGCCCAACCAAATACAAATTTACGAAGCATGACAATAATGCTGAAGGATTATGGGTCAGTGAGCTTCTACCTCATACGGCGACAGTGGCCAAAGATCTTTGTGTTGTACACAGTACATATACCGAGGCCATTAACCATGATCCTGCCATAACCTATATCCAGACAGGGAGTCAAATACCTGGACGTCCAAGCCTTGGATCATGGCTAAGTTATGGTCTTGGTACAATGAATGAGAATTTACCAGGTTACGTTGTCATGCATGCGAAGACTAGATTTGCAGAGCAGAGCCTATTCGGTCGGTTATGGGGAAGTGGATTCATGCCTTCCGAGCATCAGGGAACCTTGATGAGAAGTCAGGGCGACCCTGTCCTCTTCCTGAGTAACCCTAAAGGGGTCAGTAGTAAGGATCGTAGAGCTCAGCTTGACGCTCTGGCTCTTCTTAACCAGGAACAGTATTCCAAGTTCGCTGACCCTGAGATTTTATCACGAATAAAACAACATGAGATGGCGTACCGGATGCAGTCCTCAGTGCCTGAACTGATGGATCTTTCTAAAGAGGATGACAAGACCTTTGATCTTTATGGGGAAGAGGCCCGTGACCCTGGCAGTTTTGCTGCTTGTTGTCTCAATGCAAGACGACTGGCACAGAGAGGTGTTAGAAATATACAGATCTTCCATAGAGGATGGGACGCTCATGGAAACCTTCCGCGCGAACACGAATCTCAGTGCAAGGACATTGATAGAGGAAGCGCTGCATTGATTAAAGATTTGAAGCGTTTGGGAATGTTGGATGAAACACTAGTCGTTTGGGGTGGAGAATTTGGACGAACTGCCTACTGTCAGGGAGGACTTAATAAGGACAATTATGGTCGAGACCATCATCCTCGATGCTTCTCAGTCTGGATGGCCGGTGGTGGCATTAAGCCGGGAATAACGTACGGTAAAACGGATGATTATGGATATAACATTGCCCATCCTGACGGAACGCCAATGCGTCCAAAACCAGGTAAGGAGAAGTGGACTCCAGGCACAATGCACATTCATGACCTGAATGCCACGATTCTGCATTTGCTTGGCATAGACCACCGCAAACTTACTTATCGATATCAGGGAAGGGACTTCAGATTGACTGACATTCACGGGCATGTGGTTAAGGATATACTGGTCTAGTCACTCTATCGCTCAGTAATGTATAGCTGAAATTTCATCTAAGTAATGAAGATACTTATTGCTATATTTATTCTCTTACCTGCCAGCGCTTTTGCTCAAGACAAAGTCCAATGGCATGACGTTACTCAGTGGGGGATAGAAGGACGAGGGTGGGGGGATCAGGAAAGGTCCAAGTGGTTTGACCGCTTCCCGGCCAAGGCAGAGAAAACTGTGACCAAATCGGTTTGGGGTATGAGTCGCCATAGTGCTGGTATGATGGTGCGCTTTAAGACTGACGCTAATGCCGTCCACGCTAAGTGGAAGGTTACCTCTTCGCGGTTGGGCATGCCTCATATGCCGCCTAGTGGCGTGAGTGGACTGGATTTATATGCGCGCGATGCTAAGGGCAAATGGCGCTGGGCAGCAGCTACTCTTCCAGCCAAGCAGGAAATGCAGGTCACGCTTTTGCGGGGAATTAAACCGGAACTGCGCGAGTATGCACTGTATTTGCCGCTTTATAATGGAACTGAGTCCTTGGCTGTTGGTGTGCCGGCAGGTTCAAATTTTCAGGGACTTGCGCCTCGCAAGGCTAGGCCACTGATTTTTTATGGAACCTCTATTACTCAGGGTGCCTGCGCGTCACGACCCGGAATGGCGCACCCGGTGATTCTAGGTCGATGGTTTGATATGCCAGTCATCAATATCGGATTTTCTGGCGCTGGCAAAATGCATGAGGAAGTAGGGGATCTGCTGATTGAAGTGAATGCGGCTGCTTACATCATTGATTGTCTGCCTAACATGAACGGAGCGATGGTCACTAAACGCTGTGTTCCTCTGGTGAAACAGTTGCGTGAGGCTCGGGTCGATACTCCGATTGTGCTTGTGGAAGATAGACGCTTTCCTAATTCCTGGTTAGTGCCGGATAAATCAAAATTCCACGACGATAAT
>JAAZZC010000099.1 GCA_014239335.1 Verrucomicrobiales bacterium | reverse complement strand
TTTAAAGAACTTGAAGATCTGTCCACACATGATCGCCTCGTAGGATCTTCCCGAATCTCTCCCAACGCAATCGCAATCAAAGTCATTAGCTCATCAAGTATTCCTCTTCGAGACGCGCTGCAGCGTGTTCGCATCCACATGTCTACACTTTTGCCATTCCTTAACACCAACCCCAGAAAGCTTTAATCTGAAGCATGCATATTCCCGACGGATTCCTGAATGAAACAGTTATCACTGGGACAACACTAGTGAGCGCCGCCTTCGTTGCTCTCGCGGCAAAAAAAACAAATAAGAAAGTGCTGGCATCACCAATGATAGGAGCCACTGCTGCGTTTGTAATTGCAGCTCAAATGATTAACTTCCCGGTGGCTTCATTCGTTTCTGGCCACATCATCGGTGGCGTATTAGTAGCAATACTTCTGAGTTGGCGAGTCAGTATACTGGTCATGAGCGCTGTTTTAATCATTCAGGCTCTGATGTTTCAGGACGGAGGCGTAGCAGTTCTTGGGGCAAACATTCTGAATCTCGGAATAATCGGCCCAGGTGTAGGATACCTATTGTATCGCGCTATCCGATACCGATCCCCGGGAACCAATCCGAACACATGGACTGCCCGTGATTCAACAGCCGCATTTGTTGGGGGCTGGACTGCCACTGTTGTCGCTGCATTCCTTGCTTCCTTAGAGCTTTGGCTTTCAAAACAGGCTGACCTGAAACCTATATTAACGCTAATGATCAGTTTCCATGCACTGATTGGAATTGCAGAGGGCATCGCAACCATGCTTATTGCGAAATTTCTATTCTACCACCAAAGACAATGCGCAGACTACTATCCAGTGTATCGGGAAAAATACTTTTAATCGCCTTAGCCCTGCTAATTCTAGCTCAGTTTTCAAGTCAACTGCCGGACGGTTTGACTATTACTCTGGAAAAACTGGGACTGAAACCTACTCATGAAGATCCGTCTAAACTCAGACAACAGTAAAGACATCGCACTGTTCGGGTATGGCATTGCAGCAGTGTTGATTTTGGCACTTATTCCGCTAAAGGCTCCACTTTACTGGCATGGAACCCTATTATTAATATCTCTATCGCTTGTTCTCAGTAGTAAGGTTTCGGCCCTTCACTTAATCTCGCGAGCCCTTCTCATCATTCCGGGACTAGTGGCAGCCCTCTTAATTCTTCCTGTAATAGGAGGAGAAACACAAATGGGTGTGGCCACTGCTCTCAAACTCACGGGAATTATGCTCCTTCTTTCTTGGATGACTTGGAAACTACCACCTCATCGAATGTTCAACGCAATGGAGTCACTGCGTTTCCCTACATGGTTACTCGAAATACTACGCTCAACTTACAAGAACCTATGCATGCTTATTCGAGAAGTTTTTTCGATGCGCAAAGCACTAAAATCACGGACCGTTTATCGGGGACTGTGGTTGATTAAAACCGCAGGAAACATGGTTTCATTACTGTTCCTGAAAACCCAAGAGCGTGCCGCTTATCAAATTATCGCTCGCGATTTGAGAAACCATGATACAAACTCTCCCACAATGGAAGAACCCACTTCGATCCAGATCGAGAACGTCAGTTACCGCTATAAAGAAGGTAATGGGCAAGCATTACACGGAATTTGTCTTGAAATAACTCCACAATCCAAAGTCGCCATACTTGGGTGTAACGGCGCAGGAAAGACTACCTTATTACTTCAACTCAGTGCTGTTCTGCCTCTGCAAAGCGGTCGCATTGAAATTAGCGGATTAGAAATGAACCGAGAAAATCGTGCGCGCATTCGAAAGGAGGTGGGTATGCTTTTTCAAAACCCTGACGATCAAATTCTTGGCCTGACGGTTGAAGAGGACGTGGCAATTGGTCCAAAACAGCTTCCGATTCTGGACACCGAAAAGGATTCGATTGTAGAATCATCCCTGCGTCAGGTAGGACTGTGGAACCAACGCCATCAAACACCTCATCGACTCAGCGGAGGAGAGCGGAAACGCTTAGCAATAGCAGGACTGTTTTCTAGCGGATCTCGTATCCTTCTCTTAGATGAGCCAATGGCATCACTTGATCCTCCCGGACGCGACGAGATTACCGTCCTTTTAGAAGACGCTCATCGGTCCGGTCATACTATCGTTGCTGCTACACATGATGTAGACTTCGCGGCTGAATGGGCGAATATAATCGTAATCATGGAGAACGGACATGTAATAGCTTCTGGAACCCCTGATATACTGACAAACTCTGAAATAATGGGTAGCGCCGGACTAAAGCTGCCTCGAGTATCACAAGCATTTAACGATCTTGAAAAAGAGCGTCCGTCGTTAGAGAAAAAAATACCGAGGACACAAGAAGAAGCACTTAACTGGCTTCGTGATCGGTTACGAATCCGTAGCTAAAATAGCCGAGGATTCCGATGCTGGTGACCGGCTTACCCTCGATAGTCGAAGGGATCAATCAGATCGCAACTCCATAACCTATGGGAGACGCCACGGATAGGTGTTCCATTTTTTCGAGTGAGTTGTGATGTATATATGTACGGGATAAGAAAAAAATCTAATAATTACCTTTGTTTGGAAATACTGTATATACAGCACCACGACTCGAATGAAATATTCATTAACGTCAATTCACTTCGAATATCCTGTCAAGATCAGTAGATAAATGAAAATATTTAGATGTGCTGATTGGTTTTGAGTGCTTTAAGAAATATTTTACTGTCATTCCTGATGAGCTCTATTTTTTCTTTAGGCATTTTAGATAAAGTTTTATAAGGCATGCCGAGCCTTGGGTTATTGGAGAGTTTCGATTTATTATGATCAAGAAAGTTCCAATAGAGATAATTGAAAGGACAGGCTTGAGGGCCATTTTTCTCCTTAACCTTGTACGAGCAACTCTTACAGTAATTTGACATTCTATTGATGTAAGCGCCGCTCGATGCATAGGGCTTGCTTGCTAGTATGCCCCCATCAGCAAAGAGGACCATTCCACTCACATTGGGCATTTGAACCCATTCATAAGCATCTGCATAGACTACAAGATACCATTCATTAACTTCCTCGGGGCTGACGCCAGATAGGAGTAGAAAATTACCTAAAACCATGAGTCTTTGTATGTGATGAGCGTATGCGTTGTCGCTAGTCTCGGTTATGCATTGAGATAAGCAGTTCATCTTGGTCTTACCGGACCAGAAAAATTTTGGTAGTGGTCGCTTTGCATTAAAGTAATTAAAATTTGCGTATTCCGGCATTTTTAACCAGTAAATACCGCGAACGAATTCCCTCCAACCAAGTATCTGCCGAATGAAGCCCTCAACTGCATTAATTTTGGCCTTACCCTCAAGGTAAGCTCTTTCGGCTTCTTTTATAACTTCCAGTGGATCAAGGAGGCCGCAATTAAGATAAAAGCTTATGTGACTGTGGAATAGCCAGGGCTTCCCTTCAACCATGGCATCTTGATAATTACCAAAATGTTTCAATTTCTCCTCAATGAAGTGCTC
The DNA here is from genome assembly GCA_014239335.1 of Verrucomicrobiales bacterium. GTDB lineage: Bacteria > Verrucomicrobiota > Verrucomicrobiia > Verrucomicrobiales > DEV007 > EC70. The sequence continues at coordinate 35,720 of JAAZZC010000099.1, read as the reverse complement.
TAGAATTTCAGTTGCCTGGTCCCTAGTAACAGCAAAGTGAAAATCTTTAGAGGATCCGAAATGATTTTTGAACTCTTTTTCAACCAGTTCAATTACTTCAATTGTAATTGCATTTGGTTTGAATCGAATCGGTTCAGGAATGTTAATATTTGTGGGTATCGTTTTACGATTCTCACTATCATAGTTCCATTGTCCTCCTGCTGGTTTTTCTCCTTCCATTAAAGTGGAGGTTTTTTTTCTCATTTCTCGATAGAAAAATTCCATTCTTAGTTGCTTCCTCCCCGTTGCCCATTCTTTGAAATCATCTAGAGGACTTAGGAATCTGGTGTCATCGCAGATCTTAACGGGCACGGAGATTTGGTTCTTCCAGTCTTGAATCTCGGCAAGTAGGCGATGTTCACCGGGGTGAGTAATTTCGATCAGTTCAAACTTTTCTTTTTTAAGATTTCTTTTTATTTCACCCAATAACGAACCCGTATTTTTTGGGTCATCATATTTCACATAATTAACGCGAATGCCCTGACTGATGAGGTCTTGAGCAAAGTGTCTCATGGCCGAGAAAATGAGAATAATCTTCTTTTTGTGGTGCTTTACGTAAGTCGCTTCAGTTTTGACTTCGCACATGAGGACCAAATCATTGTCCTTATCAATTTCTTTTAAGCTCTCCAATTTGTCGGAGAGCTGGTCTCCTAGTACCAACCTCAAAGTCTTGGGCATCTTTATCTATGAGACTTTGACAAGGTTATACTTCTCAAGTGCTTCAGAACGTGACCTTCTTAAATCAACGATCGGGTATGGGTAGTTCTTACCAAGTATGATTCCGGCCCCACGCAATACATCGGCTGGAGCGTCCCATGGTTTGTGGATATATTTTTTGGGGAGCTTGCCAAGTTCAGGGCAATACTTAATGACATAATTTCCATTTTCATCGAATTTCTCTCCTTGCAGCACTGGGTTAAAGATCCTGAAAAAAGGTGCCGCGTCCGCGCCTGATCCGGCGACCCATTGCCAGCTGGCACTGTTTGATGCAAGGTCAGCATCTAAGAGGCAGTCCCAAAACCATGCCCCACCTTCACGCCAATCGATGTTTAGATTTTTGACCAGATAAGAGCCAACAATCATTCGTACTCGGTTATGCATGTATCCGGTCTGCCACAGCTCGCGCATTCCAGCATCCACGATAGGCACGCCAGTCATGCCTTTCTTCCAAGCCTCGAGTGGTGGGCCATCATTTAACCATGGGTAATTATCGAATTTCGAGTTAAAATTCTTATGTGGAAGGTCTGGGAAATGATAGAGTAAATAATAACTAAATTCTCTCCAGCCGATTTCACTAAGAAAGCAATCCATGTCTTCATTAGATTGGAATTTTTTTAGTTTATTGAGTGAAGCGTACCAAATCTGGTTGGGCGATATTTCTCCGAAATGCAGATGAGGGCTCAGTTTAGAAGTGCCCTTGGATCCCGGAACGTTACGGTTTGATCTGTAATCATTCACTGGAGCCTTGAGGAAGCTCTTGAGTTTTTTATTGGCTTCATTTTCACCAGGTTTCCAAGTTTTAGAGAACTTCTCATGCCATCGAAATTTGGGAATAAGTTTTAGAGAATCAATTCCTTGATCCATCTCATTTAGGTAGAAGAATCTTTTCTCATTAGGAACCGGGATCGGTTTTCTGGGCTCGGGCCCCTCCAAGCAGCCTCTTCGGTAGAATGGAGTAAACACCTTATATGGTTGGCCTGACTTATTTAGTATGTCCCAAGGCTCCCAAAGAAGGCTCCCATTATAGGTGTAAATATCTAGGTTAGGCCCTTTGAGTTCCTTTATGATATGTTTGTCTCTGGCTATTTGCCACGGCTCGTAGTTTCGGTTCCATGTGATCATATCTGCACCTGACTTAGCTGCTAGTTCGGCTAATAAGATCTTTGGATCACCGCTCATAATTACGAGGGAATCACCTAATTGTTCATTAAGCGAAAGGAGCGATTGGTGTAGCCACCAACGAGTTGCACTGCCAGGGCCATGTTTTTCTCCATTAAAAGTGTCATATATATAAACAGGAATAACGTCACCCCGCTCACAGGCCGCGGTCAGTGCCGGATTATCTTTGAGTCTCAGGTCCAGCCTGAACCACATTATGGTTTTCTTCTTTTTCAATTAAATATTAGGTAGCAGCTATATTAAACGGAGATTAAATATGAGTGGATCTGCTTCATAAAATTATTTTTTGGCCAATTTATTTCTTTGGATGCCTATTTTCATTAATTGCAATCTGATCCTTGAAGAAGACTAGGTATTCATATTTAAATGATCTCTAACCTTTCTTATCCTAAAAACCAATTACGAATGAATTTGCCCGATGATTAAGAAGATATTTTTATTAGGTGCTTTATTTCCACTGTTTTCAGTGCTGCAAGTATGTGCTAAACCAAACATACTTTGGATTTCCGCAGAGGACATTGGCCCTCATTTTGGTTGCTATGGTGATCAGCATGCGATTACTCCCAACATTGATCAATTGTCTTCCGAAGGGATACGCTTCACTAACGCTTATACGACTGCAGGAGTTTGTGCGCCTTGCCGCAGTGGAATCATAACTGGCATGTATCAGAACAGTATTGGTACCCATCATATGAGATGTAATGCGGTCCTGCCTTCCTGGCTCAAACCTTTTCCAATTCTTCTTAGGGGCTCCGGGTATTATTGTACTAATAACTCCAAAACGGATTATCAGTTTTCAAGACCATCGACTAGAGAAATATGGGACCAGAGTGGCTCAAAGGCTCACTGGAAGAATCGAAAGAAAGGTCAGCCGTTCTTTGCGGTATTTAATTATACTGGATGTCACGAGAGTGGAATCGCTTCCGAAGGTAAGTACAAGGCTGTCACGAGTAATCTTAAACCTGAACAGAGGCAGGATCCGTCCAAGTTAGATACTTTGCCCCCGTATTATCCGGACACTTCTGTGGTCCGAGAGGACTGGAAAAGGAATTATGAACTGATCACAGCGATGGATTCTTGGGCAGGATCTCTTATCAAAGAAATTAAAGATGCTGGGCTTTACGAGGAAACAATCATATTTTTTTGGGCTGACCATGGTGTGGGCTTGCCTCGTGCAAAGCGTTGGCTTTATGGTTCCGGAACGCACATTCCTCTGATCGTTCGTGTACCTGGCAAGGAGGGGGGAAAAGTAGATGCGCAATTGGTGAGTTCACTTGACCTGGGGCCTACGGTATTGAACCTGGCTGGGATTGAAGTTCCTGAAAAATTACAAGGCAGAGCATTTTTGGGTCAGAAATTATCCACTCCTCGCCGTTTTGTTTTCGGGGCAAGAGATAGAATGGATGAAAGGTACGATATTATCCGCTCTATTTTTGATGGGCGCTATCGATACATCCGGAACTTTGAGCCTCTGAAGCCCTACTATCAGTACATGAATACACCGGAAAAAGGAGCGACCATGCGTGAGATAAGGAGAGCAGAGGAGGATGGATCTCTGACTGAAATAGGCAAGATTTTTTCAACTAGCAAGAAGCCCGTCGAAGAACTTTATGATTTTAAGAATGATCCTCATGAGATTCGTAACCTGGCAGACAATCCTGAGCACTCAGCACTTTTGAAAAAAATGCGTGTTCATTTGGCGCAATGGCAATCTGAAATAGGTGACATTGGTCTCATTCCTGAGGCGGAGATCGAAATTAGAGAGAAGAAGGCAGGTTCTAGATTTGAAATTATGAATGAGGAATCATCTGACAGGGGTCAGATTCAACGATTAGTATCAATTGCTACACAAGCATCAGAAGGGCCCTCGGCTCTTGGAGAACTGATGGGTGCCATCTCAGATGAGGATCCTGCCATACGGTATTGGGCATTGACTGGCATTGGTAATATAGGAAAAGCTGCTAAGGGAAAAGCGTTAGAATTGTCGATGAAGGCAATGAAGGATCAATCCCCCAGTGTACGAATCGCTGCTGCTCGGGCAGTGGCTCGCTTAGGTAATACGGATGCAGCACTGGAAGTTTTAAAAGAAGAGCTTCGGTCTGAGCATCAGTGGGGAAGGCTCGCGGCGACCATTGTCATTGACGAGATGGAGGAATCGGCTCGGAAAATGGTCAAGGACCTAAAGGAGGTCCTAAGTACCAGACAACCTAATAAATATATTCTTAGAGTTGCGAACCGAGCACTGAATGACTTGCTCGGGACCGAAAATAGGGTCCCTTAATTTATGATTAGGAAGTCTCTGATTTCATTTTCAACGAGCCGAAACTAATATTTACTATTATGATCTACTTAAGACTGTTTTGTATTTTCACTTTTTCTCTGATGATGGTTTTCAGGGCCAGTGCAGAGTGGATTGAGCTTTTTGATGGTAAGACTACTGAGGGTTGGAAGCCGAGATCTGAGGTCATTTCTTTTGATGCTAAGGGAGGCGAGCTCCATTTGCTATCGAAGACAAATTGTTGGGTCACTACTGAGATTCAGATGAGTGATTTTGAGGCAGAGATTGAAGTTCTTATGCCAAAGGAAGAGGGATTTAATTCCGGATTAGCCTTCCGATGCATTGGTAATCAGGGTCGTCCTAAAGGATACCAGTGTGAGATTGATCGACAAAAGCCAGGCGGAGTTTATGGGATCGGCAATGGTGGTTGGATCTATCCAGGAAAAGGCCAGACCAAAGAGTTTGCTGAAAGAATTCGTGGTAATTTTAAGAAAGATGATTGGAATCACTTTAGAGTGAAGGCTGTCGGAGAGAGGATCCAAACATGGTTGAATGGAAAGCCCGTATCAGATATTAAGCATGGAAAGATATTAAAGGGTTATTTTGGTATCCAGCATCATGGGAAAGGAGGGACTGTTCGTTTCAGGAATATCAGGGCCCGTGAAATCTCTAATAAAAAAGTGACGCAAGAAATTCAGGAGAGACCCAATATTTTATGGATCACGGCTGAAGATATGAGCCCGACTCTGGGTTGTTATGGAGATAAATATGCGATCACTCCGAACATTGATCAGTTGGCCAAATCTTCGACAAGATACTCCAATGCTTTTGCAGCTTCTCCTGTCTGCTCTCCTTCAAGGTCGGTCCTGATCACTGGAATGCACAATGTCTCGACTGGGACTCATCAGATGAGGTCCGGATTTCCTTTGCCGACGGGGGTCAGGGGCTTCCCGGCCTATATGAGGAAATCAGGTTATTATACAACTAATAATGTTAAAACAGACTATAACAGTAGTGATGCTGCACGTCTGATCAAAGAATCATGGGATGAATCGAGTCCTAAGGCTCACTGGCGCAACCCGAATCGAAGTCAGGGGCAGCCGTTCTTTTCTGTCTTTAATATTATGACCAGCCACCAGTCCCGCTCAATGGTCTGGCCCTATTCTGTTTTTAAAAAACATGTTCAATCTGAATTGTCGGCTTCTGAAATTCATGATCCTAAGAAGGCTCCGGTCCCTGACTATTATCCTGACACGCCTCTCATAAGAAAAGCTATTAGCCGATATTATGATTGTGTAACGGCCATGGATCAGCGTGTCGGTGAGATTATGAGCCAATTGCATGAGGACGGGTTGGCTGATAATACTATTGTTTTTTTCTTCTCTGACCATGGTTCCGGAATGCCGCGTCATAAAAGGCTATTGCATGATAGTGGGATGAAAGTTGCCATGCTTATACATGTTCCTGAGAAATGGAAACATCTTCGTCCAACTGCTCCCGGTTCCGCGACGGATCAATTGGTGAGTTTTGTTGATTTTCCACCCTCAGTTCTTGGATTAGTTGGTCTCAAATCACCAAAATATATGCAAGGAATTCCTTTTATAGGTGTTGGCTCTACCCAGAAAAGGAAATTTGTTTTTGGTAATAGAGACAGGGTCGATGAAGTATTTGATTGTTCCAGATCAGTACGAAATAAGAGATGGTTATACATACGTAATTATCATCCCCATCTTTCCTGGAACCAGCCTTCAGTATTTTCCGATCTTGGTGAAATACGGTATGAAATTTCCCGAGTTTTCCGAGAGGATCCTAATTCATCTAGTGTCGCTCAGAGGCACTATGCCGGCCCCACAAGGGCAACTGAAGAACTTTATAATTGTGAAAATGATCCTGACAATACCCGCAATTTGATTTCTGGAAAGTTGTCAGATGAGGCCAAGAAAGCATTACAGAGATTACGGTTAGGCTTAGTTGAACACCGCAATGCAGTCGGAGACTTAGGTGCTTTGCCTGAAAGTGAAATGCGTCGTTGGGTAAAGAACGAAGGTAGCCCAATGAGAGACATTGTTATTGGTAAGACGGACCATTCTCCTGACCTCGAGAGGGCATGGGCAGCCGCTGATAAAGTAGGCACTTCTGATTCTAAGGAACTTCTTGAACTTCTTAAAAAAGGGAATGTTAATGAGAGGTATTGGGCTGCAGTTTCTCTTAGGAATGGGTTCTTTGGTGAAAAGAGCATCCAGCAAAGCGCATTTGAATGGATTCAGGACGTTGCACCCTCTGTCCGGATTGAGATTGCCGGATGGTTGGCGTTTTTTCCTGAAAAAAGAGAAGCGGCTCTTAATCGATTAGTGAAAGATCTTGAGCATCCTGATTGGGCAGTCGCTTTGCAAGCTTGCCGTGCAATTGAATTATTGGGACCAAAGGCAAAGCCAGTCCTAGGGACAATGAAGAAACTTTACGCGAAGACTCGCCATAAGCCTGGTGATAATAATTTTTTCATAGCTTTTTCGAGTGGTGCATTTCTTGATGGGCTTGGCGAAAAAACAGAACCTTGGGATTTTTCACCAGGGGCCGGTAGTTTCATGCCAGCAAAAAAGAAATCTAATTGAGAGTTTTCTAGCACTGATCAATCTTCATTATTGGCTTTTCCAAGTCCACAGGATTTGGTAAAATTGATACATGAATGTTGGTATTGTTGGATACGGTTGGGTCGCAGGAGCTCATATTGATGCCCTCAATTCGATTGATGGGATCGAAGTGACTGCAGTTTGTTCTTCTCGTCCTCAGGATGAGAATGAGCTTTCAAAGAAGCACGGTTCATCTATCAAGGCATTTCAGGACCTTGGAGAAATGCTCTCATCAGATGACATTGAAGTGATTTCTATTTGCAGTTATCCGGGCCAGCACAAGGAACATGCGATTGCTGCCGCGAGAGCAGGAAAGCATCTTATCCTTGAAAAGCCACTCGCATTGTCCATTGAGGACTGTTCCGAAATTCGTTCAGTTGTTGAGGAAGCGAATGTTCGAACTTGTGTATGTTTTGAGTGTCGATATTCAAGTCAGTTCCTTGTTACTAAGTCAGTCATTGATGATGGGTTGCTGGGCGAAATTCACTATGGTGAAGTGGATTATTATCATGGCATTGGACCATGGTATGGACAATTTCGTTGGAATACCGGAAAGGAACACGGAGGAAGTAGTTTGCTTTCGGCCGGGTGTCATGCACTCGACGCGTTGCTCCTTTGTATGGGAGGTGATGTTGAGGAAGTGAGTTCATATGCTGCGGTTTCAGCGAGCCCTACTTTTTCTGATTACGAATATCCCACGACTACGACCACTATAATGAAGTTCACTGATGGGCGTGTAGGCAAAGCAACCTCATGCATCGATTGTCTCCAACCTTATTACTTTCATACTCATCTTGTCGGTTCAGAGGGGAGCTTGCTAGACAATAAGTTTCATTCTGAAAAACTCTCCACTGACAAAGGGTCTTGGAGTTCATTATCAATGAAAATGTTGGATTCTGGTGATGTGAGTGACCATCCCTACACGACTCAGTTTCAGGCATTCTTTGATTCGATGGCTAAGGGAGAGGAAATGCCACTGACCTCAATCAATGAAGCTTATAAGAGCTTTGAAGTTGTTTTTGCCGCTGACAGATCAGCTGAGCTTGGAAGGCCTGTGAAAATTTCAGAAATTAATGGTGACTAAAAATGCAATCGCAATAGTCGCCCACCCGGACGATATTGAGTTCCTCTTTGCGGGTACGATGCTTCAATTGGCTGCTCGCGGATGGAGTCTCCATTATGTTACCATTGCCAGTGGAAATTGTGGTTCATTAGATATGGATGCTGAAGAGACTCGGCAAGTTCGTCAGGATGAGGCCCAACGCGCGGCAGCATATTTAGGCGCTAAGTATTACCCTCCCCTATGTGATGATCTGGAGATTGTCTATTCCGTGGATCTGCTCCGGCGCTTGTCCTCAGTGATTCGGTCCGCGGCGCCACATATTGTCCTTACACATTCTCCTGAAGATTACATGGTAGATCATATGGAAACGTCCCGTTTAGCCGTCACTGCAGCTTTCACTCATGGTATGCCTAACTTTGTTACTGATCCTCCAACGAGTCATCTTGATGGACATCAGACTAGCGTATATCATGCCATGCCTCATGGATTGAGAGGTGGGCTGAGAAAGAAAGTAATTCCTGAAGCGTACGTTGATATTTCGTCAGTCATGGATAGTAAAAGAGTTGCTCTCGCAGAGCATAAGAGCCAGCATTCTTGGCTCGAATCTAGTCAGGGAATGAATTCTTATCTCATGTCTATGGAGGATATGTCCGGTGAGCTCGGAGAAATGTCAGGCAAATTTGATTATGCTGAGGGTTGGAGGAGAAGATCTCATCTTGGTTTTAGCCAAAATGAAGAGGATCCGCTTTCAGAAGCTCTCGGAGAACTGTACTATTTAAACCCGGAATATAACTTGGATAATTAGACCTTAGATGGCCAGAAAACTAAGCACAATAGCCCCTGGATGGTGGGACTACACTACACTTGATGATGATTTAATTCGTGATGTTGCCTCATTAAGTATGGAAGACTTGGAGCAACTGTCGCGTCCAGGTTTCAAGGTAGTCATGTATGACACTTTGGAAGATTTTTATTTGGCCGAAGCTCTTGAATACATTAGTGCTTGGCAATCCTCTACCCTTGATAACCCAGTGGGCATATGTGGTCCTATAGGCCCTACAGAACAATTGCCGCTCGTTGCAAGGCTCGTGAATGAGCTCAGATTGGATCTTTCCGCGGCACATTTTTGGGGAATGGATGAATGGTTAGGTGAGGATGGGAAGGAAGTAGCAATTTCACATCCTCTTTCCTTTGAAAGAGCTGATAGGGAGTTGTGCTTTGATCGCATTTCCGAGGATCTGCAAATGCCTGAGTCAAATATGCATTTTCCTGCTGCGGATACTAAGGATTACATCAATTCATGGGAAGGGGTCCGTTGCGCGCTGATGCAGGGGGGGCAGGGTGATATTAAGCATTGGGCTTTTAACGATCCTCCGCGCCGTGAAGGAGAATATAAGGAATCTCCTCCATCACCGGATCAATACCGGAAACTCTCAACACGAGTCGTGGAACTGCATCCCATCACCTTGGCGCAGAATGCTAGGACCTCAGGCGGCGGCAATATCACTCTAGTTCCTGAGAGGGCGATCACGGTCGGCCCAGTTCAAACATGGAAATCAGATAAGGTTTCAATCTGGCAAGCAGGCACTCATGATAATCCGTTTGGTCAGCGGTTGACGGCTTTAATGATTTCTAAGGGAATTGCTGATACTGCTGTTCCGATGTCATTGCTGGCGGATCATCCAAATGTGCAGTTCAATTATTATCGGGGTGGCCTAGGAAGTTGTGATGTTGAAATGCATTAATCGCTAGAGTGTTCGAATTAACAAGACACTGTGTACCTGTTCGTGATAATGTAGGGAATGGCTAAAAAGATTTTGACTCGACGTGCATTGCTGGCTGCTTCAGGAGCAGGCACATCACTCAACATTCTTCGTTCTGGGACCTTATACGGTAAAGAGACTAAGGCTTTGGATAAACTGTCAGTGGCTTTTATCGGGATGGGTGGGCAGATTCAGGGACATGTTGCGAATATACTTAATCAGGGACAGCACGTTGCCGCTTTTTGTGATGTGGATAAGAGGCAGATTGAAAACTCCAAGAACCGGCACGGAAATAAGGTTAACAAGGTAAAGGAATATGAGGATTACAGAGAATTGATAGAGAAGGAAAAATCAGTCGATGCAGTCGTAATAGCAACGCCTGACCATTGGCATGCTCCGATCTGCAGGGCAGCTATGAAGGCGGGGAAACATGTTTATTGCGAGAAGCCACTGACTCATACAATTAAAGAAGCTAGAGAACTTAGAGAACTTACTAAGGCTTCCAAGGTCGCAACTCAGACTGGTAATCAGGGCAGCGCATCTTCTAATTTACGTCGTAGCATGGAATTAATTGCGGCTGATGTTTTTGGTCCTATTCGTGAGATTCATGTTTGGCATCCAAAGCACAATTGGCCAAGTGGTGGTCTGCGGCCTGCGGGTTCAGATCCAGTGCCAAAAGAACTGAACTGGGATTTCTGGTGTGGAACGGCACCTGTGCGGCCTTTCAAAGAAAGCATCTACCATCCGGCCAAGTGGCGTGGATGGTATGATTTTGGCAACGGCTTTATAGGCGATTTCTGCTGCCACTCATTTAACTTAGCCCTTAGATCGCTGAGTTTGGATTATCCTTCCAAGATTTCTTTCACTGGTGAAGGATTGGGCACTGAAACCTTTGCGAAGTCATGCTCAGTCAAGTATCACTTTTCCAAAAATAAGGAGCGCTCTCATGATGTCGCATTAAATATTTATACTGGTGGAGGAAAAGATGTTCCGCCTAATTATGCTGTAGAGGCCGCTGTCAAAACTTTCGGTAGCTTGCCTAGGGTAGGTTGTATTTTTATTGGTGATAAAGGAATGCTTTCTTCGGGACTATGGAACTCTCAGTGCTACATAAAGATGAACGGAGAAGAGAAGTACATTGGTGAAGGGAATCATGATGCTGCAAAAATCGTTCCCAAAACTATTCCTAGATCAAGGGGGCACATGCATGAGTGGGTCGATGCTTGCAAAGGAAAAGGAAAAACCTTTGCTAGTTTTGAGCATGGAGGACACCTCACGGAAATTGGCCTTTCCGGAATCGTGGCCTTAAAGATGCAGAAAGAAATTCAGTGGGACGGGCAAGCGATGAAGGTAAAGGGTCATCCGGAAGCGGATGCTTATATTGGCAAGGAAGATAGGGAAGAATGGCTTTAGGTCATATTCATTGAATTCGCTTGAGCATCATTAGGCGGAATTCAATTGATGTGTCTCCTGGAATCTCCAAGGCACGCAGAGTAAGTTCTCCTTTCCCTTTATTTAATTTCATTCCCCCTATTTTTACTTCCTTAAAATCTTTCACATAAGATTCCCGACGCGTGACGCGGTCATTCTCGTGGCCCCGGTTTTGTACTTCGTGAGGTTCGGTAATTGTGTATTGGATCTTGGATTGATTGTGACTTAGTTCTAAGACTGTACCTTCATCTCCTTTTGGAAGTGCATAATGTATTGAAATTTCATAAGTGCCCGTGGATCCTACCTCACAGTCCCAGATAATTTTATCTTCGGTGCGTTTCCAATTCATAAAATAAGAACAATTAGGAGCGCGTCCTGAGCGCTTTATACCACCATGAGCCACTCCGTCCCGGGCAGGGATTTGAGTCCAGAGATAGTCTGGGTGCCCGATAATGAAGGGTCGGGTATCTTTAACCAATTCGGAAAGTACATTTTCTTCCCATTCGGTGACTTCCTTGAGTAGCTGTTTGGCTACTTCGGATTGGGTGCGGCTCACATCGATCCGTTGTCCTGGGTCCTTGATAAGATCAAACAGTTTTCTATGGTGATCGAGTCGGAATCGTTGAGTCCTTGCGCTGACCTTACCTTTCCAGTAATTAATCAAGGTCCTCTCTTTCCAAGAATTTTTTTCCTGTACCAAGAGAGGCTTCAAGGTCCTTCCGTCCAGAGTTTTTTTACTGGTCACTGGGATGCTTGCACAATCTGCTAGCGTAGGAAGTAAATCCAATGCAGATGCAATTGGTTTAATGAATTTTCCTTTTGGGATATGGCCTGGCCATCGGATCAGTAACGGAGAGCGTACTCCGCCTTCATCTGTCGAACCTTTACGGCCTTTCATCCCATCGTTCCAGCGCACGCCATTTGGACCATTATCATGGAAAAATACCACGATAGTGTCATTAGTTATTCCTAGGTCCTCAATTTTATTAAGGATCCTCCCAACGTTCCAATCAATGTTTTCACACATGGCCAAAGCGCAACGTAAGTGAGGCATATTTTCTCTTCTGGGGTCTCGGTTATGGAGTTTTATTTCCTTGTCCTTGAACTTATTCCACCACTTGTCGGGGACCTGCATCGGAGAGTGAGGAGTGTTATAGGGAATATAAGCAAAGAACGGCTTTCCTTCCTTGATAGAACTATCCATGAAGGCCATGGCCTTATTCGTGAAATCGTCAATACAAAACCCTTCACCTTTTACTATCTGGCCATTGTGTTCGAGAGGAGGGCCGAAATAATCTCCCCAGTGCCCGGAGCAGAATCCATAAAATTCATCAAACCCACGACCGTTAGGATGATAAGGGTATTGCATTCCATTATGCCATTTGCCAAATGCGCCCGTCGAATAACCTGCTGATTTGAATGTATCTGCAATGGTGAGTTCATCCAGATTCAAGCGTTCACCTCCGGTCGAGGTACTATAAACGCCTCCCCTTACGTGGTATCTTCCTGTTAAGAATTCTGCGCGAGTGGGTGAACATACTGGGCAAACAAAGAAACGATCGAATCGTGCTCCGTCATGAGCTAAGGAATCAATGTTGGGAGTGGAAAGGTCTTTATTTCCGTTAAGGCTTAGGTCCCCCCATCCCTGATCATCAGTTAGAATAACAACGATATTGGGTCGCTTGGCCTGAGCGCTGGAAATTAGTAAGAATAAAAAGAGGCAATGGAACTGTCTGAGGATTATTTTCCTGTATGTCATTTTGAGTCGATTGTTAATGTCGCGGATTCAGTTCCCAGCAAACAATCTTCTTATCTGTTCGAGCAAATATGTGCCCTTTATTATAGGCAGGATGGGCCCAGGTCTTCCCGGTGATTTGTGATCTTGAGTGAATCTCAAAACCTTCCTTGCTCAGTGTTACGGATAGAAGTTCGCCATTGGCGTTGAGTATTAATGCACGATTCTTACGCTTGCCATCATGGGCCCAGACCAGAGTCGCTTGGGGGTTTCGTCCTGACGGTGTTACTGTGTGATTTTTAGAATCATCCCAGTGCTTTTTTCCAGTTTTAATTTCAAAGCAGCAAAGACCGTTCGTTCTATCCAGTAAATAAACTAAACCATCTTTCTGAAGAGGTTGCGCCATGAGTCCACGGATATTTTCCTGATCTTCCCATAAAAGCTTAACACTTCTGCCATCCTCACCTAATTGGAGGGCCCTGGAACCGTGCCAGTACCCGCATACCAGAATTACATTGTCATGGTAGATTGGCATCGCTATAGAGACTCCGTATTTTATTTTATAAGGAAAAGACCACAGAACTTCACCATTCTTTGGCGACATGCCTCGGACGTTTTCAGGTGTCCATGCGAGCATCATTTCATTTCCTTCATGCTTTATGAATGCAGGCATGGCATAACCTGCAGGATCATCAGAACCTGACCACAACTTGGATCCGGTATCAGGATCCAAAGCAATGTAGCCACCACTGCTGCTACCTATTTGATAAATAATAGATTTATTCCATGGCGCGGGTGAAGAAGCAAATCCCCAAGTCGGACGCTTTGCACCAAAGGCCTCTCTACTGTCTTTGGCCCATATAACTTTTCCATTATTCATGTTCAGGCAGTGCATGTGACCGACTGCACCAAAAGTGAAGGCTTTATCATTGAAGATTGTGACGGATGCCCTCGGTCCAATGTCATAGCTCAGCCCCTTATAATTGGCTTCATATTGATGTTCCCAAATCAGTTCGCCGCTCTTCTCTTCAAAACAGAGTATTCTTTCCAGATTTTTATTTTCTGGACGATCCATTGTATAAACTTTTCCACCTTTAATGGTGATGCCGCTGTATCCACCATTAATTTGATGCTCCCATACTTTTCCGGGATTATCTATTTTAAGAGGTAGTCCAGGGCATTCCCATATCCCTTGTCCAGTTGAACCACGGAACTTGGGCCAGTCCGCTTCCGTTGCAAGGAGCAGTACCCAAAAAAATATTACGTTTGATAGTGTCTTAATTCTTAGCACCAATTTACGGGGTTATTTTGATTTTAAGTGATGATCAGCAAAATCCATGAACCTTTTCCAGTCAAAGCTTTCGATCGAATGCCCGCCTTCTCTTATGTGATATCCTACATGGCTTTCAATGATTGCTTTTCCTACAGCGGGTGATTCTTCAGACTTGAGCGCTTCTTTGCCGAAAAGTTCATAGACTTTGCTCGCATGATAAGCTGATAGATATTCTCCCCGGCCATCGGCCCAGGTGTCTTTGACTCCGCTATGGATGTATACGGGTCTGGGTGCAATGCAAGCTATGAGCATGTGTTGATCGACAGGAAGATCATCCTCTTGGTCTACAAATTTCCAAGCATTTCTACAGAGCCAATAAGGGAAACGAGTGACCATTTTCTTTAGAGTTTCACCTGATTTTCTTCGCCATAAGGCAGCCCCTGCACAACCTGATTGTGCTGATATTGCCAAAGCAAAACGCTCGTCCTGAGCAGCAGTCCAGAGAGTCGTCTTACCCATCTTCGAATGCCCCATTATGGCGACTCTGGTATGGTCAATGTCCTCATCTTTTTCCAGATAGTCCATGGCGCGCATTGCTCCCCAAGCGCATGCGGAAATGACTCCCCATTCACTGGCCTTCGGAAAACTTTGTCCCTTAGGGTAAAATAATTTGTGGATACTATTACCAAAACCAACTTCGTTATGTTTGACAAGGTCCTCATGGTACACTGCGCAGAATCCATAGCCACGATCAAAGAATTCACCTAAGGGCCAACCGTTCTTTAGTTTTCCTCTTCGGAAAGGAGACGCGTCGAAATCATTTGATCTGGTATTATTGAAGCTGTGCTTAAGAAATGCAGGGGCAGGGCCCTTAACGCTGTTAGGTGAGAAGACAATCAAACGCATTGTTATATTTCCATTTTCGTTACTGATTTTAATGTCAATGTCCTTCCTGGTTGCTTTCCCTTTCATGAACTTGTCATCTTTCTTAACTACTTCAAAATCGACTTTGATTGGGCTTGGAGGTTGAGGGACTCTTCCATAAACCAAGTTACTGAAGAGTGATAGAATTTGCGGTCTGCGAATTTCGTTCCATTCCTTGATCGAGGTTATTTTTTGCCCCTCAGGCGTTACTAGTAACTTTGGGAGGTCATAGTGAGGAATTTTGGCTTCATCGTAATTGACGTCATTATCATATTCTTTTGATTCCCGAGACTGAAGGTCCATGAGGGGCAAAATACATAAGGGAATTACGAGTTTTATTATCTTCATTTGATTCATTAAGTAATCTCAATTCTAGTGCTTTTGAGGAATCGGGCAAGTATGACGGGACAGCTTTTGACTTATTGAGTCAAAAATAAATCCAAAATTTCAATCAATACGTTTCGATAACGATGCTAAAAGAGACTTTTGGGTCGATTATTTGCATGATTTATAATTATATCGTTTGAACTGTGATCAGTAAGATGTGATTTCTTTGAATCACATATCAAAAGTGTCAAATATAAAAAAAATAAATGTTGTCGGAGCAGGCCCAGGTGGTCTGACTGCTGCCATGTTATTGGCTAAGAGGGGATTTAAAGTCACCTTGTTTGAGAAAGAAAATAAGGTAGGTGGCAGAAATTCATCGATCGTTAAAAACGGTTACAAGTTTGATGTTGGTCCTACTTTTTTGATGATGAAATTCATACTTGATGAAGTTTTTGTCGAGGCAGGGAGGAAAGTAGAGGACTACATGGAGTTCAAAAGACTCGAACCTATGTATCGTCTTCAGTTCGATGACGTTTGTCTTGAGCCCACGACTGTCAAGGAAGCGATGATTCAGCAGCTCGAAGAAAATTTTCCTGGGAGTTCCAAGGGCTACGAGAAATTCCTTAAGACTGAAAGTGTTAGGTTTGATAGGATGTATCCATGTTTGCAGAAGGACTACTCATCTTACTCCAAGTTCCTTTCCCTTGATCTCCTCAAAGCACTTCCCAAATTATCTATAGGAAGGTCACTCATTGGCGTTCTTGGAGATTACTTCGATAGTGAAAAGTTAAAGCTGTCTTTTACTTTCCAAGCAAAATACCTAGGTATGTCTGCCTGGGACTGTCCTGGTGCTTTTGGTATTCTCCCTTATGTTGAGCATGCGTTTGGTGTTTATCACGTGACTGGAGGTTTAAGTGAAATTTCCGAAGGCATGGCCAAGGTTTGTAATGAGCATGGAGTGGAGATGCGTCTCGGTTCTTCTGTGAAGCAGTTAATTCTGGATGGAAAAAATGTGACTGGAGTCGAGCTCGAAGATGGTGAGAAAGTCATGGCAGATGAGACAGTTTTAAATGCGGATTTCGGGTATGCTATGAAGAATCTTGTGCCTCCTGGTGTACTGAAGAAATACAGTCCTGAAAAAGTTGATTCCAAAGAATATTCCTGTTCAACTTTTATGCTCTATTTAGGAGTTGATAAAGTGTATGATCTTCCTCATCACACGATTTACTTTGCTGGAGACTATAAGAAAAATATTGATGATGTTTTCACTAATAAGGTCCTCTCCGATGACTTGTCATTTTATGTTCGTAATGCAAGCGTGAATGACCCAACATTGGCGCCTGAAGGGCATTCTGCTCTTTATGTTCTAGTGCCAGTGCCGAATTGCACGGCCAATATTAATTGGCAGGAAAACATTGATACTTTTAAAGAAAAAGTAATTAACGAGATGGAGGAGCGCGCAGGAATGTCCGATCTTAGACAACACATAAAGGAAGAAATTGTTTACACGCCTAAAACTTGGATGGACATGAATATTCAGTTCGGTGCGACTTTTAATCTTGCGCATTCACTTAAGCAGATGATGCATTTGCGGCCACGCAACAAGTTTGAGGAATTGGGAAACTGCTACTTAGTGGGTGGTGGCACTCATCCCGGAAGTGGTCTGCCTACGATTTACGAATCAGGCAGGATTGCTGCTAACATGATATCTAAGAGACATGGCGTTGTGTTTGAATCCAAAAATACCCAAACATAGGGTCCTGAAATGAACTGGATTCAATTTGGTAGGCTCATCCATTCTATTTATTCACATAACGGTAAATTACCTAATTTGGAGTGGATCCAGAGCTTGGGACTCTTGGCAGTTAAATTGGGTCAGGTCCATGCGTTGAGGTCAGATTTCCTTGAGCCTGAAAAGTGTGAGCACCTTTCAAAGCTTTTTAGAAACAACGAATCGATGGGGCCTGATGATTTTCTAAAGTTGGTTGAATCGACTGCGGTTCCAGAATTTATTAGCAACTTTGAAAAAATTGAAGCAGATGCACTTGCAACAGCTTCTGTAGGACAAGTTCATTTGGGTGCCCTGAATGATGGTACTCGGGTCGTGATTAAGGCAGTCAAGAAAGACGTAAGGAAAAATTTTATTGCTGATGTTTCGAGCGTTCGTAGGTTATTTCGTTTCATTGCATTTTTTTACCGCAAGCTCAAGAGGGTAGGTAATCCCGAAGCCATTCTCAATGATATTGAAGAGTACACTTTAAGTGAACTGGACCTTAGAAAAGAAGTGGATGGTGTCAAGACCCTCGCCTCGATCAGGGATAAAAATAAAGATCAGTATGATTTTTCAAAGTTGTCATTCGCAAGAGTTCATGAGCCGCTCTGTAACAAGAACGTAATGGTTAGTGATTTTATTCCAGGTCCTAGCCTCGATGAGTTGTTGGATGAGGGTAAACTTGATTATGACACACTCTTGGAGCTCTTTAAAATTCATGGTTACTACATGTTTTGTGCTGGTATATTTCATGGTGATCTGCATCCGGGTAACGTTCTTGTCGATGAAGATCAGGGCCATTTCTATTTCATAGACACGGGCTACATTGGCCGAGTCGGTCCTAAGATTAGGAAGGGTCTTTTCCACTTCTTCAAGGCCCTCACGGGAAATGATTTTTTGGAGGCTTCACAAGCACTGAATACAATGTCCGATGACCCATTAATTGGAAAGACTATGGAGAAATTCGAGTCTGATCTTATAAAGCTCTATGAAGACTTTCCCGGATCAAAGGTATCAGAGATTAGTTTGACCCGGAAAATGATGGAAACCATTAGATTGGGCGTCGAATCTGGCATGTCTTTTGATCAGGGGATCTTTGCGATCGTTCGCAGTTTAATGTACCTTGATGGCATGGTCCTAAGGTGCAATCCAGATGCTGTTCTTATGGAGGACATGAAGGCTTTCATTGATGATTTTGAGAAATTCATTTGAAAGTATTATGCGTAGATATTTCCAATATTTAGTTATTCTACTTTTTTGTAATGCTTTTCTTATTCAGCGAGTGGAATCAGAGACTCGTTACTCTTTCATCGTTTCGGCTGATCCACAGTACGTAGCCGAGAAGTCGCCGCAGCCAAAGAAGTTGGATCCATTCTCAGAGCAGGCAAATTCCCGTTTTGTGAATCTTATGAAATCCTTTGCCGGTACAAAGATACCTGATTCTTCTGGAGGTGGAGTAGTTGATGATAAAATACTTGGCATTCTAGTTGCTGGTGATCTCATTGATAGTGCGGACAAGAATGGTGGCGATTACCCCGCCATGCAGCGCTTTGAGTGGGCCCGTTACAAATCTGACTATGGACTGAACGGTGAGAGTGGAAAGATTCCTTTTCCCGTTTACGAGTTGCATGGGAACCATGATGGTCCACAAGGCGATACATTCATTATCAAAGAAATTATTGAAAGGAATCGTGCCCGTGCAGGAGTCGTTAACAGATCAAAGAACGGACTCCATTACAGTTGGGACTGGGGTCCTTTGCACCTAGTAAATCTAGGTATGTTTGTCGGGGGCGGAGAAGCTCGTCGAGAAGGGCACCACTATGCTCCGCGTGGCAGTTTAGAATTTCTACAGGTGGACCTTGCCAAGCACGTGGCTGATTCAGGAAGGCCCGTGATTATTTCTTTTCACTTACATCCTAACAGTTCGGAATATGATTGGCCAAAAGAGGATCTGGCCGCTTTCATGAATACGATTCAAAAACATAACGTTGTAGCTCTTTTCCATGGCCATACGCATGGGTCGCCTTCGAGGAAGTTACAGTGGAACGGCACGCAGTTCGGTAAAAAATTACCGAGAGGAATTGATGTGTTTAATTGTGATGATTCGGGAGCAGCAAAGACGGACCGGAAAAACCCAGGTAAGGCCGTCGGGATAAAGCACGGATTCCTTTACGTTGAATTAATTGATCGTGACGGAGACGTGAAGGATGAATTTACAGTCCGCTCAGTTGCGACTGATGATAACTGGGCAACGCACCGTTGGGACCGGATCTGGGAAAAACCGGTGAAGATTCCCAGCGCTACTGCGAAACCGAAAAGTTCCTGATAGATTAGGGCTATTCGAATGAGATTAAAGTTTTACGCTCCTTGATAGGGTACCAGGAATCAATTTCTTTGACCAGTTCTGCTACTTTCTTTGGATTGTCCTTAGCGAGGTTCTTTTTCTCGTGAGGATCAGAACTAAGATCAAATAGTTGTGGTCTTTTTTCGGTTCGGGGATGTGTTGATTTGTATCGGTTCACTTCTCCGTCATAGGTTAAAAGAAGTTTCCATTTATCCTTAATTGCCCACCTAAAGAGTAGGGTCGCCTCAGGTTTATTTAAATCAGCAATGTCATGAGCGAAACTTTCTCCAAAGATAGTATCTCTCTTGATTGGGCTCTGATTTTCAAGGTGAGGAAGTAGGTTGATTCCAGGTAATTTTTCCGGGATTTTTGATCCTGCCGCAGACAGGATAGTTGGTACGAGATCGATACTGCTGACTAATTCATTCCTCTCTGCAGGTTTGATTTTCCCTGGCCATCTGAACATGATTGGGGTCCTTACCCCTCCTTCGTAAGGAGTCTGTTTGGACCTTGAGTCGTAACCGCCACGTTTCGGATTTTGGATCCAGCCGTTATCAGTGACATAGACAATGAGGGTATTGTCACGATCACCATTCTCATCAACAATATTGAGTAATTGGCCACATGTTTCATCGAACCAGTCACACATTGCATAGTATTTTGCGATGTGTATTGATCTGCCCTCCTTAGTGTATTTTTTGAGGAGTCTTTGCGGAGGATTGTGTGGAGTGTGTGGGAGGAAAGGAGCGTACCAGAGAAAGTAAGGCCTTTTTTCCTCTTTGGACATTTTAATAAAATCTTTGATGGGCTTCATTCCAGTGCGCCCGATTCTTAGCCCGTCGTCACCGTGCCGGCCACCAGGTTCCGGAAACCCTCTAGTCATGCCATGGGTAAATCCTGCTCTTTTAAAATTTCCTTCCCAGTACTTACCGCTCTGATGGCTCAAGTAATTTTTGGTAGAGAGTAGTTCAGGCAGAGTATCAAACTTATCAATGAAGGAGATGATTTGGGCCCGCCTTTCATTGTAAAGCTTTGAATTACGTTCTGCATATTTAGGAGACGGATCATTGCCCGTAATTTTATGGGTCGAGGCATAGTGGCCTGTGAGAAGTGTTGATAGGGAAGGACGGCATAGTGCAGTTGGTACATATCCTCTTTTGAAAAGAACGCTCTCTTTGGCAAGCTTATCAATGTGTGGGGTCTTGATATCTGGATGACCCATGAATCCGTAGTCAGTCCATGCCTGATCATCCGAAATGATAAGAACGATGTTCGGAGTAGAGGCCGTTACGGCCGAAATGAGTGCTAGATAAGTAAAGAGTAAGACGCGCATATTTATAGTTTTAGATATGGACACAAAAAAAATCGAGTCTTTTCCTGATTGGGTTTCAATTAAGAATTAGAAATAGGATAATTTCTATTCTCGTGAAAAGAGAAAATTTCCAATCCATGCTCCGGTCAGTGCTCCCCCACAAGGTGCAAGGACATAGACTGTGAGCCAGCCGATACCGTTATGGGAGAATGGTACTGTTCCCCAACCGGCAATGGCTGAAAAGAATCGAGGAGCAAGGTCCCTGGCAGGATTGAATCCTGCTTGTGTTAGTGGGGCAAAAACGCATATCAGTGTTGTTAGCGCCATGCCGATAGCGATTGGGGTCATTGGGCCGGGGCCTGATTTATTTTCTTTGGCTGTGAACCCGAAAATCACAAGAGCCAACAGGAGAGTACCTAAAAATTCCGCACAAATGGCAGTCATGTGTGATACCGGTTTTGCGAAGTATTCACCAAACATTCTCGCAGTGACAATGCTTTCTGGCTCTCCTCTGGTGATGTGCCTTGACTCTTCGAAAGCGCTGATCTGGCTTTCAAAGAGAAAGAAAACTGCCGATGCAGCAATGAATGCTCCAAGCAATTGGGCTACAAAGTAACCTGGGATCCGGCGCTTTGGAAAGTCTGCCTGGAATGCGAACGCAAGTGTAATGGCTGGATTGAAGTGAGCTCCACTATGATGGGTCGTTAAATAGATTGCGCAGGCCAGACCCAGTCCCCACACCGCTGCGATTTGAAAAATTCCTTCCGTTGCATCGCTGGTCACGGAGCCGGCAACAATTCCTAGTCCTAAGAAGACCATGATAAAGGTTCCAATGACTTCGCTGGCAAACCACTTCGGCATACTTATTGATGATTTCTGTTAATAATTATTCTGTACGTGCTGACCGTATCCCTGCCGCGTAAGCTTCGAAGACCAGTTTAATTTCATCTCTCACTTTTCTGAAAATCTCCATAATTTCATCTTCACTGCCCTCAGCATGAGCCGGATCTTCAAACCCCCAATGATGACGATGAGCCTGACCGGGGTACGTTGGGCAGGCCTGATCCGCATTACCACAGACCGTGATGACCGTGTGGATTTCCTGTTCTAGAAAGTCATTCATGTGCTTCGAAGTATGAGCTGATATATCAATCCCGATCTCTTCGAGTGCTGTTATAGCTTTGGGGTGAACGTAGCCTGAAGGATCGGATCCGGCGCTTGCTACTTCAATGAGATCTGATGTCGCGTTTCGCAGAATGCCTTCGGCCATATGGCTACGGCACGAGTTTCCGGTACATAAGATAAGTACTGTAGGTTTTTGCATAGGACGATAAATTAGTTAGTGGTGGGACAGCAGGCAGCCGATGTGTCCATCTGATCAAGATGCTTTAAGTCAGTCCTAAAAATGGGATCTTCACTGGTCAGATCTTGTAAACATTTAAGATTATTTTCGAGGATAGGATTTACCTTTTTTGTGATTCGGTAAATCATCCAGTTCGCTCGCCTCTCTGATTCGACCAGACCATGGGACTTTAAGTACGCAAGATGCTTGGACACCTTGACCTGAGTCTCTTTCAATATTTCCTGCAGATGGCAGACACAAAGAGCTCCATCACTTAAAAGATTAAGGATTCTTAATCGGGTCTTATCGCAAAGGCAGCGGTAAACTTGGCACAACTCATCAGAGTTCATCCAATAATATTCCTATATAAGTATATACCTGTAAAGGAATATTATTTATAATAGTTGTAAGATCTACTGACGCATCACAGCTTTAGTCTTTGGGTTGATGCTTCTCAACCCATGCTGGGTATTCGACCTTCAGAAGATTCTCTGGCCAGCGGCCTCCAATCCATAAGTGGCCGATGCGCTTGGTATGGCTCAGTTCCGAGAGTTTGTATTTCGCGACTCCCTTTTCGATGAACATGGGCCGGTCACTTCCGATCTCATAGTAGCGTGCCCAGATCGGTGGCGCCTCCGGATCCACAACGATTTTTCGGTCCACGCCCCCGGGGAGCGACTTGTCCTCGAAGTTGATGACCCTGATCCCGGTTATCTTAACTTTTTTGAACCATTTTACCGCGCCTGCGATCGCTGCCATAATTTCGGGCGAAGGGCTATCGATTGACATGAGATAGCGTATAACGCCTACGCTCTCGGCTCCGGACAGGGACGGGTTCTCAGAGATGCGGCCCTGAGCCGGTTCTAGGGTCCGTTGGTCATGTTGTTGGCACCAGGTAGTCTTTTTTCCATTTACTATAATCTGGCATTTGAGAATACATTCTCGGCCCCTCATCACCGCGGCCTGACATTTTCTCAGGAGTCTGTCGTCAGCGAGATCATAAGGTGGTCGGCGATGTACGACATCGTCGAGGAGCGTAATGGCTCCGATCATAGCGCCATCGTTGAAAGTGATCCGGCTCGAGTATCCTGGTCTGAGAGGATAGAACTGCGGCCAGCCACCGTTTGGATACTGTGCTTTGAGTAAGTAGCGAAGACCTTTCAAAAATCCGTCCTTGTACTTCCTGTGACCCGTCGCAGCGTGGACCTTGGCGAGAAAACGCATTTCAGACCAAGTCGCGTCATTATCTAAGGTGCATGGATACTTGAGCTGCGCCAGTGACTCTTTGTACTTCATTCTATCCTCTTGACTGTGCACATCGATCGCAGCATTTCCTGAGGGATGGATACTTCCGTCGTTTTTGTACCAACCGCCTAAATCCGACTGAAAGTAGAGGACGTTGTTCCCGATGCGCTTTGCTTCGGCAGTCTTGTGCCAGTCTTCTTCCTGATTCGCGCAGTCACGCCATGAGATAGCACTAGCTGAGATGGTAACGAGCCAGAGGCACGTGACGAACCCAATGAAGAGCATTTGGTGTGAAGGGCTGAGCCTTTCTATTGAGATATTTGGTCTCACTAGTGCATTGTAAGGGTTTGTGTATTGCCTTAGAAGCGATTTCAGCTCACTTTTGCCAAGTACAAATGAAAAGATCTTACCGTCTATTGATTATATCCCATTCAATATTCCTGACTACAGTCGTATTTCTTATTACTTCATTTTCATCGCTCACATTATCTGCTGAGAAGGGTCCGCCAAATATTCTTTTTATTCTTGCTGATGATTTGGGTTATGGCGATGTGGGGTGTTATAATCCAAAATCCAAAGTGCCAACTCCTCACTTGGATCAGTTGGCACTTGATGGAATCCGGTTCACTGATGCGCACAGTCCTTCTACGGTATGCACTCCGACACGATATTCTGTTTTGACTGGTCGGATGGCTTTTCGAACGGGAATGAGAGGTGTTTTTACAGGGGCAGGGGGCCCTTGCATGATTGAGGAGGGAAGGATGACTATCGGGGGAATGCTTCAGGAACGTGGCTATAAAACGGCCCTCTTTGGGAAGTGGCACGTTGGCATGACTTTTCATGATAAGGAAGGGAGGCCAATTAATAAAAATGGGCTCGAAGCAGTTAAAAGAATTGATTATTCAAGAGTAATTCCAGACGCGCCCATACACCGGGGCTTTGATTTTTTCTATGGTAGTGTTTGCTGTCCTACTACTGACTGGCTCTATGCCTTTATAGATGGTGACCGTATTCCTGTTCCTCCAACGAAAATAATTGATCGTGGTCCACTTCCAAAGCATCCATACTCGCAAGATAATCGACCAGGAATGATTGCTCCAGGGTATAAGATGGAGGAGATCGATTTGCAGTTCCTTGATAAGAGCTTGGAATTTCTTGATCAACATACCAAGGTCAAGGAAAAGGCTCCTTTCTTTTTATTCCACTCGACTCAGGCCGTTCACTTACCTTCTTTCCCTGCTGATCAATTCAAAGGAAAAACCAAGGCCGGGCCGCATGGTGATTTCATTTTTGAGCTCGATTATATAGTTGGTGAACTTCTCGAGGCCCTAGATAAGCACAAACTTACTGATAATACTCTGGTCATTTTTTCG
Organism: Verrucomicrobiales bacterium; assembly: GCA_014239335.1. GTDB lineage: Bacteria > Verrucomicrobiota > Verrucomicrobiia > Verrucomicrobiales > DEV007 > EC70. The sequence goes on along the minus strand of JAAZZC010000099.1, from coordinate 10,971 downwards.
AGTGATAACGGTCCAGAGGTTCCGACCGTCCTATCAATGCGTAATGATCACAATCATGATGGTGCCAGACCCTGGAGAGGAGTCAAAAGAGATAACTGGGAAGGAGGTCATAGGGTTCCCTTCATTGCTCGTTGGCCCGGTAAGATTAAGCCCGGTTCGACAAGTGCCCAGACCCTTTGCCTCACTGATCTAATGGCAACTTGTGCAGCTATTACCGGTGCGAAGATTCCCGAGAAGGCCGGTGAGGATAGTGTAAACATGCTCCCCGCTTTACTCTCAGAGGATCAGGGTAAACAGATCCGTAAATACACATTGCATCAGACGATTAGTCTAGCATTGGCCATTCGGCGTGGTCCTTGGAAGTACCTTGATCACAAAGGGTCCGGAGGAAATAACTATACTCGTGCCGGTCGCTGGGGGATGAAAAAGTACATAGTCCCAGAGAAGGCTCCACAGGCTCCTGGTCAACTATATAACCTTAACAGTGATCCCGGAGAGACCGAAAATCTGTATTATAAAAATCCAGAAATTGTTAAGGAATTAAAAGAAAAGCTTGAGCAGTTCAAAGAGAGTGGCCGGAGCGTACCTCTTTTTTGATCACCGGTCACCGGATTGACGCATGGCACCAGTTGTTCCATGGCGGAGACCAGTAGAGTGCCCTCCCTTGTCAGTTCCACCTCCCTGACGAGCCGCCGTTGTGCCGCCCGACTCAACATCACCGGCTTCGACAAGCTTTGCCAACGGGGGATGCTGCAACGCCTTCGCGTTCACCTGGCCAGTTTTTCCGGGTCCCAAAAACAGCTTCTTCCCGCCGGGCAATGGGATCCTCAGCGGCTTCTTGGTTTTGTTGATAATATCCATGAGTGAGCGCAGGATAACATGAACTGGGCCATCGTCCAGTTTTCACAGTCCTTTCTCTACTGACGAAGAGGAAAGTGGTATTTGTGTTAAGTGGAAGGTCCTTATATGCCTAAATAAAGATCCCGGCCCTTGGCAAGTGCGGCAATTTTTCTATCAGCGACACTCCTCTTAAGCATCCAAAAACCACAGTCAGGATGAATGTATTTTACCCGCCCCTGACCGAGAACCTTTTCGGATTTTTCGATTGATTGGGCAATTTCGTCCGCAGTTTCTACGTGATTTACCTTAATATCGACGACGCCGATACCAATACCGATTTCAGGTTTAATCTCCTTCAAAGCTTCAAGATCATCATCGGGCCGATGAGCAAGTTCGAGGACCAGATGATCACAGTTAAGAGAATTAAGAAAATCTATTAAGGGTTTCCATTTACCCGACTGTATTGTCTGTCCGCCGTAATTTCCGAAGCAGAAATGCACAGCGGTCTTACCGTTAAATGCGTCGAGGACCCTGTTAATTGCTTCGGCTGCGAGTGGTCCATGTTCGGGGCTTCCTGGTATATTAGCTTCATCGACCTGAAGGCATTCACAGGGACAGTCTTTGACTTGCTCAGCCAATACGTCTGCGATTGCCAGTGTCAGGGCATCAAAGTCGTTGTAGTGATTGTCCAGAAGAGTTCTCGAAAGCATGTAGGGGCTAGTCACTGTAAATTTAAAATCTCCACCAGATACAGATCCTGCTCGGGCACAATCCTCAATCAGATTAAGGGAACCACTATTCAGAGCTGATCGTACCGCCGCTGCCGGCTTGGCCCGAAATCCCATCTCCTGTTTTTCTCGGAAAGCCTCAGTGTCAGTACGGCCGATAGTGCTATCACATCCTCCCATTGGCTTTAGGAAATATTCAATCATCCCGTTAGTGTCTGGATGATTCACATCGAAACGGTAAAGTTCACCATCAGTTGGTAAATCGATACCTGACGAACGTTGCGTATCAAAAATGACTCGTGTCGCATCAATGACGGCCTGCTCTGAGGGTAGGACCGATAGCCATTGTGGCACGGGATATGATCCGACAGTTGTAGTTAGGATTCTTGGTTCACTCATGGGATAAATTATTCAGGAAAGGTCACGTTCAAAACTTGCAATGTGAGAAGGGTCAATCTTCTTGGTTAATTTACTAACAATGACAAAGACTATCACATTAAATGTTACTGCCAAGCAACCAAGATCGATGAGACGCTTAATGTATTGAATGCCTTCGTCAGAAGAGAAAAGATAAGTCACCAGCACGACTGCTCCGCCAGTACACATGCCGGCGATGGCTCCGGTCCGAGTCCCTTTACGTATGTAAAGGATATCAATTGCCGCTGGAACTAACTGACAGGAGAAGGCCATGGCGAGGAAAAAGAATTCGGCAATGGTTTGCAGAAGACCTTTTCCAAAGTCAGTATTTTCTCCAAGAGAAACAATACCAAGAGCTATTGCGGTCGTGATTATGATTACGAACCTGCCAACCCAGGCACGTTGTTTTTCAGTGGCATTTGGATTAATTCGATCGTAAAAATCTCTCGTAATGACTCCTCCAAGGGCATGGAGGTTACTATCAGCAGTGCTCATTGAGGCGGCCATGATAGCGACCATGATAATTGATATCAATATCACTCCAAGGCCTCCGAGCATTGCTGGTAATTGTTCGCTTAACATAAATACCGCAATTTGATCTGGTTTATTGAGTCCTTCAGGTAGATTCTCTGCGGTCAGTGCTAGGTTGGGATCAATGGGTGGATGAACGGCTCTGCCTACCAAACCAACCAGCATCACTCCGAAAAGAAAGCATGCCGGTAAAACGACCGCAAAAATCACAGCACTTTGACGAAGTGTTTTAGATGATTTGGCGGCATAAAAACGCATCCATTGTGCTGGCTGAACGATGCTCGCCAGTGAGGCAAATAAGCAGAAGGTTAGGAGCCACCATGGGTTCCACTTGGATTTTTGTGGGTCGTGCATTGTTAGTTGCTTAGGGTCAAGTTCAGCGACCTTACTAAAGAAAGATTCTACTCCTCCTAAACTTACCATCACTGCAACACCGGCCAATAAAGCACCGGCCAGAAGTAGAAGACCTTGCAGTACATCAGTCCATGCAACGGAGCGCATTCCGCCGACTAGTACGTAAATGAGAGTAACAAGAGAGAGAGCCGTCGCTCCAAAGTTGAACATATTCTCACCGAACAGTTGTTGAGCGAGCATCCCGCCGGCCTTGATCTGAATGATGATGTATGGAAGGACATAGAGTATACCCAGTACTGCCACGACGAAACGGATTCCAGTTCCACCGTAATATCCTGCTATCATGTCTCCAGGAGTCACGTAGCCCCTAGCTTGACCCAGTTTTCGTATTCCGTTCCCGAGTAGATAGACGGCCACTCCAGCGACCGGTAAATTCAGTGCAAGGAACATTGAGGAGACGCCATGCTCGTAGACTAGACCGGGAAAACCAAGTAGGGCAACGCCTGAGAAGAAAGTTGCCATGATTGTTAGTGAGGTGACCAGCAGTCCCTGACCTCGTCCTGCAAGATAATAGTCTTCCTCAGTACCTTTGCTTTTCAGGTATCCGAAAATGCCCAGCCCGAGTAGGATTAATAAATAGATGGCCAGGACAATTTTCGGGGTATTGCCAAGATCAGTGTTAGAGAGCAAAATGATTAGATTACTCATTGTCTTGCCCCTTTCCCCATAGGACCCGCGCAGCGACGAGAATCACTGCCGCTTCGACAAAGAACCAGAGAACAGCCCAGACGTACAGGGCTGGCATACCGAACCAGAATTTAGGCTCTGATCCGGGCGGATTTATTAATAATGAGCCAGGTCCCGGGCCCATGATTAATGCGATTAAAAATATTGCAACCAAGGTAAAAGCCATGGTTCTGTGTTTTTGCTGTTTGTGGCCCGGCATACTGTCTGATAATCTTTTATTTCAAACGAACATGAGTAACTTGTCGATTCTCTATTTGAGTCGCATGCTTATTTGAAAGATGTCAATTACCATAGAGAATTTCGAGTTTCGCACGCGTCCGATGAGAACGCGGTTCCCATTCCGTTATGGAATCGCTGCCATGACTGAGCTTCCGCATGTTTTTCTTTGTGTTACTGTGGACTTGAATGGGGAAAAGATTGATGGAATTGCTTCAGAGGGATTGCCTCCTAAGTGGTTCACCAAAAATCCATCAACACGATTTGAAGAGGATTTACCTCAAATGCATCAGGTGCTTGAGCAGGCAGTTTCTTTTGGGTTAAATCAAGAATCGGAATCGGTTTTTGCCTTATGGCAAAAGATTTACGATTGCCAGAAGAGTTGGGCCAATACTGAAAAAATTCCTCCTCTCCTTGCTCACTTAGGAACTTCGCTAGTAGAGAGAGCAGTCATTGATGCTTTTTGCCGAGGGACAGGATGCACTTTTGCTGAGGCCCTTAAGAGTAATCAATTCGGCATTAAATTGGATTCCATTCATCCGGAGATGGGAGGATTTGATCCCGTAGAATGGTTGCCAAAGGAACCTAAAAAATCGCTCATTGCGCGTCACACTATTGGTCTTGGGGATGCTCTTATTGCCGAGGACATTGAGAAAGAAGAGCTGTGCGATGATGGATTACCTCAGGCCTTGGATGATGCTATCCGTTACTACGGCCTCACACACTTCAAGGTGAAATTGTCGGGTAATCTAGAATCTGACCTTCCGAGATTAAGAGAGATAGCTAAAATGCTTCAGCAATTGGTTCCGGAATTTCAATTCACTTTGGACGGTAATGAGCAGTATCCAAACGTCATGGCTTTCCGGGAACATTGGGAACGATTTCTCGAAGATCCTATCTTAGAGAATTTTCTTAGTGATTCGCATCTGCTTTTTGTAGAGCAACCCATTCATAGAGACTTTGCTTTGCATGATTCAGTTAGGCAGGAGATAGAATCTTGGGAATCTGGACCCCCAATGATTATCGATGAATCGGATGGTGAATTGGACTCACTACGCAAGGCCCTCGAGCTAGGCTATCGCGGAACGAGTCACAAGAATTGTAAAGGGGTATTCAAAGGAATTGCCAATGCCTGTCTCCTCGAATATTTGCGACGAGAAGGAACAGGTCCATGGATTCTGAGTGGTGAGGACTTGGCGAATGTTGGACCAGTGGCTCTACTCAATGATCTTGCAGTAATGGCCTCACTGGGCGTTCAGCACGTTGAACGTAACGGGCACCATTATTTTTCAGGACTCTCTGTTTTTCCACGAGCCCTGCAAGAAGATATTTGTGCAACTCACCCGGACCTCTATGCGTGGGTTGATTCAGGGTTCGCTTCGCTGGTCATTAAAGAAGGGGCGATTCTGGCGGAATCGATCATTTCTGGTCCTTTTGGTTGTGCAATGGGATTGTCAGAGGAAATGCTACGTAATTTAGGTGATCCGGGGCTAAATTCAGATCAATTCAGTAATTAAATTCTCTAAGATAAAGCTATTTCGTTTAGTTTTTTATGGTGGTTAGCTTTTTTTTGGCCAAGCATTTCAATAATAAATAAAACCTATTTAAAAATGACTCGTACAGTAACTCTCCTTCTTTTCCCTATAGTGGCTTTTGTATCAGCTGCAATGTTTTCGTTTGCCGAAGAAAAAAAAGCAGCTCCTCCCATCAAAGCTCTGCTCGTTACCGGAGGCGGATACCATGATTACAAGGGTCAGGAAAAGATCTTAACTGAAGGAGTTGGTAAAAGATTTCCGGTCAAATGGGGAGTCATTCACAAAGACGCTAAAGGCACGAAAGAAGCTCTCAGTAAAAAAGGATGGGCCGACGATTATGATATTGTAGTCTATAATCTTTGCCATGCTCATGAGACAGATGCTTCGTTCGTCGACTCGCTGGCAAAAATTCATGAATCTGGAAAGCCTGCAGTAGCTATTCATTGCTCAATGCATTCATATCATTGGAAAATACCTGGTGAAACAAAGCACTGGCCTGCAATGCTTGGAGTCACTTCGCCTCGTCATGGGAAGCATGCCCCGATCACGATAACTAACGTAAAGCCAGACCATCCGGTCATGAAAGGATTTCCTAAGAAGTGGGTCACTCCGAAGGGAGAGCTTTATCACATTAAGAAAACCTGGCCAAGTGCCACGGTCCTAGCGAAGGGCTCAATTGATAATGGTAAGTCTACCCATGATTGTGTTTGGGTTAACAAGTATGGTAAGGGGAGAGTATTTGGAACTACAATAGGCCATCACAATGAAACTATGCAGGCTAAAGAATATCTTGATCTTGTCAGTAATGGTATTCTCTGGGCAACTGGACGTGTTAAATAATCTTGATTTGATTATTATTCTGTAGTCGCGTCTACTTCACCCTTGAGTGCAGATTCAAGGGCGTGCCAGGCTAACGTTGCGCATTTGATTCTCGCGGGAAATTTACGAACTCCTACCAGTGCAGCCATGTCCCCGTGTTGAGCTAGATCAATTTCCGGTTCTTCATCTCCCGTAAGCAAGGCTTTGGTCTCTTCAATTAGTGTTTCTATTTCACTGATCGTTTTCCCCTGAACCATTGATGTCATTATTGATCCAGAGGCACGCGAGATGGCGCATCCTTCAGTATTGCAGGCAATTTCATCCACCTGCTCGTCTGGTTTTCTGAGATAAACCGTTAGCTTATCACCACACAAAGGGTTGAACCCATCAGCCTGATGAGTGCATGGGATCAGAGGTTCGCCGTTCCTTGGGCGTTTATTGTGACTAAGAATAATTTCTTGGTAAAGGTCACTCAGGTCTTCCATTTAGTTATAATTGCTCAGGATTCAAATAACGCGCTGATTTCTTTGAGCGCTTCAGTTAATTGATTAATTTCATCAATCGTATTATAAAAACTCAAAGAGGCACGTGTAGTTGCACTTAGCCCTAATCTTTTCATCAGGGGTTGAGTACAGTGATGACCTGCACGAACAGCTATACCCTTCGTATCTAGTATAGTAGCAATGTCATGAGGATGAGCCGAATCAATCGTAAAGGAGACTACAGGCACTTTATTTTCTGCAGTCCCAACCAGTTTTATTGAGGGATTTTTTCCCAATGATTCATTAGCATGATCCAAGAGAAGAGATTCTTTTTTGTGGATCGTTTCCCAGCCAATGTTGTTAACGTAATCAATTGCCGCTTTGAGCCCTATTGCCCCACTAATGTTTGGGGTCCCCGCTTCGAATCTTTCTGGAGAAGGACGGAAAGTGGTCCCATCAAAGCTAACGATTTCTATCATGTCTCCTCATCCCTGATAAGGAGTCATTTTATTGAGGAGTTCTTTGCGCCCATATAGAACTCCCACACCATCGGGTCCAAATATCTTGTGGGATGAAAAAACATAAAAATCACATCCTATATCTTGCACATCGACTTTCTGATGAGCTACGGCCTGGGCCCCATCGACGAGAACGGGTATTCCTTTTTGATGGGCCAGATCGACCAACTTCTTGGCCGAATTAATGGTTCCTAATGCATTCGATACATGTACGAATGCCACTAGCTTTGTACGTTCATTCAGTAATGATTCGAATTGGTCAATATCTATTTCGCCCTCGTCTGTGATCGGTGCTGGGACGACCCGTGCACCATTTTCGCTGGCTACTAACTGCCAAGGTACGATGTTAGCATGGTGCTCCATTTCTGTTATTAAGATTTCATCACCTGGCTCAAGTCTTTCATTACAGAAGCTTCTTGCGACAAGATTAATTGCCTCGGTTGCCCCACGAACAAAAATAATTTCATCTTCATGATTCGCATTGATGAAATTGGCTACGCATGACCTTGCTTCATCGTATAATGTGGTAGCATTCATACTCAGATAGTGAACGCCTCGATGGATGTTGGCGTTTTCCTTAGACAGGAAATCAGATAGACGGTCTATGACGGCCTGTGGTTTTTGGGTCGTAGCGGCATTATCGAGATAAATTAACGGATTACCGTGAACCTTCTGGCTAAGGATTGGGAAGTCTTTTCTGAGATCTGTATCTTCTTTCATTTATCCGACTCTCTTTAAATCAACCTTACGATGGAAACATTCAAACGGATTTCTTAGTTTTAATGTTTAGTATTGTTTCTCAGGTCTATGGGAGCTTTAAATATAGTATATGTCTGAGTCAAAAGTATTAATTATTGTGGGTGATGCCAGTGAGACGTTGGACACAATGTATCCTTTTTATCGCCTTCAGGAGGATAATTTCATTCCTGTAGTAGCCGGTCCAGAGAAAAAGTTATATCAGATGGTGATGCACGAAGTGAAACCGGGATGGACCATCACTAAGGAATGGGAAGGATACACGATACAGGCAGATGTAGCGTTTAATGAAATTAATCCTGAAGAGTACCTTGGTATTTTCTTCAGTGGGGGCAGGGCCCCTGAATACATAAGAGATCATCCCGACCTGATAAGAATAACACAGTGGTTCTTTGATAATAACAAGCCCATTGCTAGTGTTTGTCATGGTGTTGAGATACCGGCGCGTGCTGACAGGGTCCGCGGCAGAAGAATGGCTACGGTTCCAAAGTGCCAGTTTGACCTTGAAGTGTGTGGTGGAATCTTTGTGGATGAGCCATGTGTAGTAGATGGAAATCTTGTTTCCGGAAGAACATTTCATGATAACGGGCACTACCTTGGTCACTGGATAAAGATGCTCATTGATGAGAGAGAGAAGATTACATAAGTATAAATTTATTTGAATGATGGATCGTAGAAATGCTATAAGATCGATAGGATCGTTGGCTGGAAGTGTTGCTACAGTTTCTCCACTCATTGCGGAATCAGATAAGTTCCAACTCCGTTACATACTTTCATCCGCGATGTATGGTTATATGTCTCTTGAGTCTATTTTATCTCAAGTTTCTCTGACTGGTTCCGAAGCCATTGACGTGTGGTGCAAAGTTCATGGAAACCAGAGAGAGCAAATAGATGAAATGGGTCACTCGGTTGCCAAGAATTTGTTGGCGAAAAATGAAGTTAAAGCTGCAGTATTTACACGTTACCCTCTCGGCCCTTTTGGTCTCATTGAAGAGATGAGAAAGATTCATAAAAATTTTGATGCTGAGATTATTGTTTGCGGCACAACAGGCCCATCAGAAGTGAAAGGAAAAGAAGCGAAGAAGGTAGTTCAGGAATTTCTCGAAAAAATGAAACCTCACATTGCTGTTGCGGAGGAATTAGGAATGATTATTGCCGTTGAGAATCATAGTCGGCAGTTTTTGTATCATCCCGATTCGTTACGTTATTTTGCAGAATTGAACCAGTCTAAGCATTTGGGGGTTGCGCTCGCTCCCCACCATTTGCATCGATTTCAAGGGGATATTCCTAAACTTATTCTGGATCTGGGTAATGAGAATATCCCGTTCATGTATTTCCAGGAGCACTCTGATGCAATGTACAATAAGGCTTCCAAAGAGATCGAGATGCAACAAATGCCTGGGTTTGGTGGAAGACTTAAATACAAACCAATTTTAGGGGCTCTCAAGGCTATAAAATACATTGGATATTGTGAAATATTTATGCATCCTGTGCCTCGGGGAATACCGATACTTCCGACAGTAGAAGATATCTCTAAAGCTATTATTAAGAGCCGGGAATATATTGAAAAGTCCTTAGCTGAGATCTAAGGATTTTCAGGTTTTGATGTTTTTCTTGGAAAAATATCTACAACTTCTCCAGTTTCCGGTTTCCATGTTTCCATTCCTTCAGGTAATTCAAAGGGCTTGGTCGGATCGATGGATTTTGCTTTAGCGATATTGTCCACTTTAATGCTTCTGACAAAGAGTTTCTCTGGTGTCACGCAAATCCAATTAACTTGATTGAAGCTTGCGGAAGCTCGTGTCCATTCCTTGTCATCGTCATTACTTCTTAGTGGAGCTCCCCAGCAACCTTCTCCAATAAATGTGATCCCTTTCTTGTCATCTCGAATAAATCCCTGATCATTTCCAGGATCATTGGATGGACGAACTGGCCAAGTTCTTTTCACAACGTGGCTGTCACATTCGATGACCAAGTTCATACCATATTTATAAAAATTATTTGCCCATGCATTGTACTGCGTATCTTGTTCTTTTTTGCCTTTGTGGTGAGGTCTGAAAGGGTGGTGGTAGTGAGCTATTTTCCACTTAACATCCTTATTTTCAGAGAGATCTTTAGTGATCCATTCTCCCTGCGCTCCTGCACGAACAATGCAACTATTCAATGTGTAGACTCGCATAAATTTCTTTCCGAATTCCAAAGCATAATAATCTTCTGGTCTTGGAGTATCGAATAAGCGGTGCACGTCCCATGCTCCTTCGTGATTTCCGCGAGCAGCTATGATAGGAACCATTCTACCATCTTTTCCCGTCGTTAATTGCCAGTCGTCGAGCCACTGAGACCAATTTTTTGTCGTTGGGGTTGATATCATGTCACCTCCAAAGCATACAAACATGGGTCGAATCTTAGAAACTGCCCTATTAGCATTTTGCCTCGCTTCTTTGTTGTTGCGACTGTCTCCACCAGCCACGAAGGAGAATTCTCCTGGATCGCCGATAGCTGTTTTGAATGTAAGGCGCTTACTTTCTGAATTGCTATCTTTTATAATGAATGCATAAACAGTGTCAGGCTTGAGTCCTTCTAATCGGACGAATCGACTCTTAAGTTCTAGGTGAAATGTTTTACGGTCCACTTCTTTTTGAAGTGGGTAATTATTTTCTTTATCAACAACGTCCGCTTCGCCGTAGTGAACCTTTGCTCCTAATCCGTCAACTTTGCACCAACCTATTGTTGCACAAGACTCAGGAGACGAGTTCCAAATGACTCTGTATTTGTCTGTCTTGGCAAAGACGTTAACTGTTAAACTAATAAATAGAATGAAGAGATGAGGTATTTTCATGTGCTTATCGAGGCAACAGGTCAGCATCATTGGCGCATTTTATCTTAAGTGCAAGTAATAGGCACAAGGGAATAGCAAAATGAGGTGTTCTTAAAAGCATTTCAGGGATCCAGTTGTTCAGGCTTTCTATTATTGAGGATTTATTAAAGTGAGCCCATGGGCGCGCTATTGAAGTCAAAAGCCCCCACA
>JAAZZC010000241.1 GCA_014239335.1 Verrucomicrobiales bacterium | reverse complement strand
TGAATTTCTTTTGAATTAGCGGAACCAAGTAATCCAATCATCTCTGCCATGTTTTCTTTTCCCAGCAAACGAACGGCCAAGGCCCTTTCATATGAGGAAAGTTCAGCATCATTTGCAGCAATGACTGCTGCCGCACGTGCCCGTTCCCTGAAATTGGGTGGTGCAGAAGCAAGTAACTTCCACTTCTCGGGACCGGAACGATTCATAAGTATCCCCTCCGATATTTTTTCCGCCATGCCTGGAAAACGGTAAGACATTTTCAAGAGCCCTTGAGTGATTGAGGGGCTCAGTTTTCCAGAGCCTACTAGTGTCCTTAAATGAGGAATCGAAGAACTTAGAACGGCCGCCGCGAAGTATGGATCTTCTCCATCTCTTTGAGCAATTTGTGCGAGTGCCTGCCCTGCCCTTTCAGATTCAAATTCTCCAAATGTGTAAGCTGCCTGAAGGCGCACCTTCGGATCAGGATCATTGGCAAGCGCAAGGACCTGAGGAATGATTTCCGTTAATTTTTCAGATTTCCTTAAAGCGAGCCTGCGAACTGAGCGTTCTTTAGAAATGAGCCCGTCCATGATTTCTTGCTTGTTCCATAGAATTGATTCTCCTTTACGAAAGGATTCTCTCAAAGCAATGTCCCGAGCAATGCCATTCGGAGAATTTTTAGTAACAGCTCGCCAGTTATGCTCTGAGCCCTTTCTACTAATGCGGTAAATGCGGCCCTTTCCCTGCCCAGAATAATAATGCGGTTTTAATTCTTGCTTACCTTCGGGAGGCAACCATTGCGGATGCTCAATCATATAACGGTACATATCCACAACCCACAAAGAGCCGTCAGGAGCTGTTCTCGACATGACTGGTCGGCACCAGCGGTCCCCAGAAGCAAAAAAATCATGTTCTCCATCCTCAGCACGCTCAGCTGTGAAGGTAACCCCATGATCATTGAGTATATGACGCTGCACGAGATTTGAAAAAGGCTCGCATGTGAAGGCGCTCATTTGCCCTTTGGAATGATCAAATAATATATTATCACGGTAAATTGAAATACCGCATGCGGACGTGTAGCGCCCAATCATATCAAAACCGTGAAACCTTTTTTGAGCTTTGCCAGCAGAATAAATTTTTGGGGATTTCCCCCTGAGCATTTGGCGCGGATCGGGTGCAGCAATGTCCGGGTTACGTTTAAGGTATTGGTCTTCTAAGACATAATGCCAGATAGGATGTGCGTTCTGCACACCGAACCAATTCCCATCATTATCACGTATACGACCGAACTGTGATGGCCCGGCAACCGGTTCAAAAGAGCCGTCAGGTCGGAACCGAAAATCACGCGCCCCAAGCTTAATTTTTTTGCCATTCTTTGTACAGGTAATGACAGTGTTTACCCCAAATCCGGCATGATGACCGCCGCTAGCACAATAGATCCAGCCATCAAGGCCCCATCGAAGGCTATTGACCCTGAGTTGCTGATTGTCCTCAACAAAACCGGTGAACCAGTCCTCTCTTTTTTCATGAACCCCGTCACCGTCCTTATCTTCAGCATAAAATATTTTACCTGCGCAGGTCACAATCACTCCATCGCCCCAGGCCATAACGCCAGTAGGAAAAGCCACATTATCAATGAGCACTTGCCTCTTGTCAGGACGATGGTCTCCATCCGTGTCAATTAGTTTGGCAATGCGACCCGATATACCATTCTTACCTGAGGGATAGTCTGCCATTTCAGCAACCCATACCGATCCATCAGAGGACCAGTCAATCGCGACAGGATCCATGACCAGTGGCTCACTTGCCACTAGTTCTACATTAAAGCTTTCAGGAACATGCACTTTTTTGAGACTCTGAGTGGGTAAGAGTGCCGGTTCATCCGACACGGGAATGATCCCTGCAGTTTCGTAAAGTGCTCCCACTTCTACAGCAGATAGGGCCTTATTGAAAAAAGCGACTTCATCAATTCGTCCTTCAAAGTTTGCAAATTGATCACTACGTCCGCCTATAAAAAAGTTATTCGATCCTGAATAGGTTGGCTTCAATTCACCGACCATTTCCTGCTTCCCGTTAATATAGGCTCTGACCTGTTTCTGGTTTCGAACAAATACCAAATGGTACCACCGGCCCTTGATTAAATCCTGCTTCCCTGCCATTAAGTCATTGGATTCATTCCCGTTAAAAATAATTAGTTTGCCGGCATGACCGGCGGTCCCTCCAATTCCTACATGGTCTCCAGGAGCATCACTATTATTTGGCTGGCCCCTGGAAAAGAAATACCCCGTTACTAATCGTGCGTTCTTACGTAACCCATTTCTGAACCATAAAGAAATCGAATACTGATCGCCGATCTTTACCTCTGAGGCTATTCTGCCTCCCGCAAAATTTGCTGAGCGACTTCTGTGATTGTTCGGGAACCCTTTGCCTTCTACTCCGGGAAGGTGGCAAACTACCCCACCCTCAAATCCTTTTCCTGGCTCAATGTCTCCGAGCCTCCACTGCTTTACAGGATTCAGTACATTGATCGCCTCGGAATACTTACCTGGCGGTTCACGGTACTCTTTTTTGGGCTTACCTGAAATGTTCTCAAGCATGCCGATCAAGTGAGAGGTTATTTTTTTCTCTGCGCTAATTTCTAGTCCGGCAGTGACTGATGGCCAGGTCGTGTAGCCTCCAAGAAAATGCTGCTCGGCAGGGGGAATGTAGCCCTCTGCTCCGTTAGCTAATTCAATATTCATCGTGGTACCGAGGGGGCTCCATGATTTGAGCTTTAGACCCGTCAGGGCATAGACTTCATTAGGCATAGTTGTAATGCCAAAGTCTCCGACCCTTATTGTTTGGAGAACGACTTCGGTCCTTGGATTCTCATGAAGATAGAGTGCCTGCCTCGCATAGACCTGTGGTTGGTTCCTTGGAGTATCATTGGTTATGCCTTGGGCAATTTTTTTTGCCCATTCGAGTCGCTTTTTATCTGGAACACGGCGACCTATCATTACGCGTTTTTCCTTCATGGAAATTGGCAAATCATCAGCGTATTTGATTGTATCAAGCGACCGAACTGAAAGGTCAGTCAATTCCTTTACATAGCGCTGAATGCTGATGGCACTTTCCTCTCTTCGTTTCCCATAATCAGCTCTCCAAACATCGCCGCTCGTGCCCTGCGAAAGAGCCACGACACAGCCCTTGCCTCTGCGGGTCGATAATTCCTTACAGTAACGTCCAAAATAATCCGATGAAATTCCAGAGTGCCCACTGAAATAGTGCATCGAAAAATTTCCCAGTACAGCGATGGGCTCATCATCTTCAGAGACTAAAGAAAATAAAGTAAACCAAGGATCGGTCGGACCCGTCTCACCGGTCGCGTTAGGGTTTTGATAACCGGGGTGCATATTGGCGCGGATGCTCTTTTCACCGAACGGGTCAGTGCCTGTTCCCGGCCAAAAGGCCCATCGCCTAGGCTTGGTATAATTTGAGCCATCAAATACTGCCCATCCGGCCTTGGCCGGGCGCAAACTGGAATGCGCTTTAATGATTGATTCTGAAATCTTCTCAGGAAGAAATTTTGTATAGTCTTCGTCCTTGTCCGTCCCAAGGCACAAGTCCATGACGCTCGGCGCACTATGAGTATGGGTAGCGCAAATAAGAATCTTGTCTTTATTAATGCCGGTTTCCTTGGAAACTTTTTCCTTAACGGTGTCGCATAAATGAGTTGGAATCATACAGCTGTCCACTACCGCAATGGCAATGGTCTGATCATCATCTGAAAAAACAATGGCCCTGGAATGAAGGCGGTCAGCAATGATCCGTACCTTGTTCGTTAAGAATCCCCCATTAACAGTGACTGGCAACTTGCGCGGAGTAATATCAACTTGCGCCGCTCCAGCACTCAGTCCTGCCAGTAGCTTTTGATTAGACCCTGCCAATATCGCAATAAAGGTAAGGATGCAGGTCAGTTTCATGGGCCAATTTTACCAATCACAACCGTAAAATAAAAGGATTGTTCTGACTGATCGTAATAAAGAGTAAAATCATCTTCTTTCCCCACAGTTTCGGCTTGAACCATTCTGATGATTGATCAGAAAATAGGACCTATGCAGAAAAGGACCCTCTTTTCAATTATCTCTGTCATTGTTCGCCTCGGCATCACTTGGTCGATTTTTCTAGCGTTCAGTTTCGTAACGGCCAAGGAACGCCCACCAAATATTATTCTGATCCTTGCCGATGACCTGGGCTATGGCGACTTGAGTTGCTTCGGGCAAAAGACTTTGAAGACGCCTCGCCTCGATATGATGGCCTCGGAGGGCATGAAACTTACCCAGTTCTACGCGGGTTGCACGGTTTGTGCTCCTTCTCGTAGTGTACTGCTCACGGGCAGGCACATGGGGCGCACGGCCGTACGCGGCAACTCCACACAACCGATTGTGATCAAGCCCGGTCAGCACACTTTGGCATCGGTCCTGAAAAAGGCCGGTTACGCTACTGCCTGTGTGGGCAAGTGGGGAGTTGGAACGCCGGACAATTTCACGAACCCCAATGATGTTGGGTTCGACCATTTCTTTGGGTACGTTAACATGTGGCATGCTCACAATTTCTACCCCGAATTTCTTATCCGTAATGGCAAGGTAGAGAAGTTGCAAAATGAGGTAGCTCCTAAGTGGAAGCGTTGGCAGGACCCAAAGCTTCCACAAGCTGGCCGCGGGGTAGCTGTGAAAAAAGTCCAGTACGCTCCCGATCTTTTTGCAAAGGATGCACTTCGCTTCATCCGGGAAAAGCAAGAACAGCCATTTTTCCTCTACTTTGCCATGAATGTCCCTCATGCAAACAATGAAGCTGGCAATCAGGGCATGGAAGTGCCTGACATTGGTGAATTCGCCAAAGAGGAGTGGCCAGAGCCAGAGAAAGGATTCGCCGCAATGATCAAAAATATTGACCGAGATGTTGGTCAGGTCCTCGACTTAATTACCGAGCTGGATCTAGCCAAGGACACTTTAGTACTCTTCACCTCAGACAATGGCCCTCATCAGGAAGGAGGTCACCAGGCTGACTTTTTCAACTCAAACGGACAATACCGTGGAATCAAAAGGGATCTTACTGAAGGTGGTATCAGGGTACCTGCCATCGCATGGTGGCCAGGAACAATTAAGGCAGACACCACCAATGATCACCAATGGTACTTTGGGGACTTCATGGCCACATTTGCCGAGTTGGCCAAGACCAAGGCCCCAGAAGACATCGACAGTGACAGTTTTCTATCTACTTTGCAGGGGACCCCGCCCGAGAAACAGTGGTCGCGGAAAAGTCAGCTTTACTGGGAATTTCTAGAACGCGGCTCTGCCCAAGCTGTGAGGTTCGGTAAATGGAAAGCCATTCGCAAACCAATGTTCACTGGCCCAATACAGCTATACGATCTTTCTTTTGACCATGAAGAGAAAAAGGATCATGCCAAACGCAGACCAGATCTAGTCAAGCACGCTAAAAATTTATTAGATCAATCTCATGAACCTAATCCGAACTGGAAGACTCCGCCCCGGTCAAAGAAAAAATGACCCCGATGACGACAATCACGGCTTACCGAAGAATTTAAAAGCGAAGAAACGGGCCGAAAAGCTTTAAGTCGTCCCATTGGATTCAATATTGCTTGATAACCAAGCCACAATCGCCATTTACTCTTAAGGGAAAGCTTTTATGATTGCATCACGTCCGTTCACTATGACCGCCGTCTTGGGTATGGTTACGTGCTGTTCCCTTTTGTATGCCGCTGACGGGCAAGTGATCTTCGAGGATGATTTCAACCGGGCGGATGCCGAGGTGGTGGGGAGCGGCTGGATGACCAGCGGAACGGCGGCGTTGAAGGGCAAGGCGCTCCATTTTCAATTGGATGATGGTGAGTTCCGGCCGCGCGCCAGTCGGACGTTTCCGAGGTGGGAAGGAGGTTCCTTCAAGGTTTCATTCCGGTTTGACTGGCTGAGGAAAGACGAAGGGACCTGGGGCTTTTACATGCAGTTGGGCAACAGCGCCGAGATGCCCAAGTCGCTGATCTA
>JAAZZC010000252.1 GCA_014239335.1 Verrucomicrobiales bacterium | reverse complement strand
AGAGGTTCAGCAACTTCTTCAAGTTCAAGGTATCGCATTGAGTCAGAGCCCATTGTCTTCTCTGGATTACCGATATCTTCTGGATCAACAAGTCGAGGCTCTTTATCTTCGTAAAACCCCCATTCAAGCATCCCACCATGGAGCCTGCCTGTGTCTCTAACATAAGCTGAATTTCCTTGATCACGAAGCAGTGGGTAGACAAGCAATTCCTTTGTTCCTTGAATTTCTGGAAGTGGGCCAAAAAATAATAAAGGATGCTCCACTGGCATTAGTGGGATTGGAACGCCAGCCATTTTTCCCATTAAAGGTCCCCAGATTCCCGATGCAATTACAACTTTGCTAGTTTTGATTGTCCCTTTGTCTGTTTTTACTCCAGTAATACGACCGTTCTCAATTTCAAAGTCTATGGCTGGTGTGTCAGTATAAGTAGTTAAAGCACCTTTTTCTTTGGCGCTTTCTACGGCAAAGTGAACCACATCCTGAGAGCGGGGCGTTACTAAGCCGGCATCTGGATCCCACATAGCACCGCGTATTGATTCTTCATCTAATAAAGGAAACTTTTCTTTAGCTTCGGACGCAGAAACTAATCTAACGTTGGTTCCAAAGGCTTTACCTGATTCAACTTTTCGCTTGAGCTCCTCCCAGCGAGCATCGTCGTCTTTCCGACATATTTCTAGGCCTCCCTTTTTTAGAAAGAAATCATTATCTTCATAAAACTTTCTACTAAAATCAGTTGCCCAACAGCCTAATTTGTCATGAGTCGTGTTGTAAACGAAGTCTGAAGCATGCGCGGTAGATGCTATATCTGAAGGAATGATGGTAGATTTTTCCAATCCCACAATATTTTTTTGGCCAAGTTCTGTAAGCCAATATGCCACCATTGACCCTACGATTCCTCCCACACCAACAATTACTACCTCGGCTTCGGCAGGAAATTTAGAGGATTGTTTTGTCATCTTTTATCACCAAAAAAACTGTTATATTTTTGATGATAATCTTTGCAGATATAACTGTCCAATCCTTATTTTTTTCTACTTCAAAGTAGAAAAAAAATTGATGCAATTTCTGATTTACAACTTAAAAAAAAAGGAGTCTAATCGAGGAATAAATAGCGTTTAAATATTTTAAGGGGAATATTCATGACTAAAAGAAATTTAATTGAAAGGCTGGATGCAGGTCCAGTAATTTGTGCAGAGGGCTTCTTGTTTGAGATTGAAAAACGAGGCTATCTTTCAGCTGGTGAGTTTGTGCCTATGGTCTCACTTGAGCATCCAGATGCATTAGAAAATCTACATAAAGATTTTCAACACGCAGGTTCTGATGTGGTTGAGGCTTTTACCTATAATGCCCACAGAGAAAAAATGAGAGTGATCGGCAAAGAAGATCTTCTTGAGCCACTAAATAGAGCCGCATTAAAGATTGCTAAAAAAGTTGCTGACAATCCGATTGGCGGAGGAGAGGCTAATTTGATGGCAGGAAACATCTCAAACTCAAATATTTGGGAGCAAGGCAATAAAGATTCTCAGGCTGAAGTTGAAAGAATGTTTAGCGAAATGGTTGAGTGGTCAGTAGATGAGGGAGCTGACTTATTGGTAGGTGAAACCTTTTATTACGCCGAAGAAGCATACTTGGCTCTAGATATTATTCAAAAAGCTGGATTACCATCAGTTATCACTATTGCCCCAATGGCTGAAAATGTGATGAGAGACGGTGTGTCGATTATGGATGTTTGCAAAGAACTTGAGCAAAGAGGTGCCGATGTTGTTGGTATGAACTGCTTTAGGGGCCCAGACACTATGATGCCTTACCTAAGAGAGCTTAGAAAAGTTTTAAAATGTCATATGGCAGCTCTGCCAATTCCTTTTAGAACAACACAAGCCAATCCAACTTTCTTTAACTTGCCTGATGACAATGGATGCTCATGCCCAGCTCCTCATGGAAGAACATTTCCCACGGCATTGGATCCTTTGTATTGCAATAGATATGAAATACAAGCTTTTGCTAAAGAATCTTTTGAGTTAGGCATTAATTATCTTGGTGTTTGCTGTGGCGCTTCACCAATGCATATTCGTGAAGTTGCAGAAGCCGCAGGATTAACTGTCCCAGCAAGTAAGTACAGAGAAAACATGTCAAATCATTTTATGTACGGTGACAACGAAAGAATTGCAGAACACATGCAGGAATTTGGGGACAAAGCTTAGAGTTCTTTTAAGTCATTGGTGGGAGGTTATAGTCCTCCCACACCCATTACTCCGATGACCAAGATCGTGTAATCCTAATATTTTCTTCAAAGTTACTAGTCGGAAGGTCAAGGAGCTTTGATATCTCCTCAAGCACATCAGTTATAAAATCATATGGATCAATGTGACCAGCCTCAGGAGCTAATACTCCGACTTCATTTATTTTTCCTTCAGCCACCATTTTGATTCCACAGGCTAACGGGATTCCAGTAATTTCTCCCATTCCTATGTCATCAGAAGAACCATCGTCATTCATGATGCAAACCCCCACGCTCGCTGGAACTCCATTTTTTGAACCATGCGCAAATCCATACATAGAAGGAAGATGATTATTAGCTTCAGGTTTCTTTTGTTGAGATTCCTGGCTTTCTAACCATGAAAATAAATTTGATGCTTTTGCCTTGCTAAGGAAACCAATGTTCACAAGACCTGTGAGAACTTTGATAATAATTGAGTCGAGGGAACCGCCGTGGGCAAGATTAATACAATCTTTTAGCTCTGAAAAATAATGAGGAAACGTAACTGCTTCAGGATGACCAAAAATATTGCCGGTAAGATTAGGTAAACCTGGGTATTCAACATTTATTGCCTGAAGAGGTTTGACCATTT
>JAAZZC010000110.1 GCA_014239335.1 Verrucomicrobiales bacterium | reverse complement strand
TTCAAGGTCAGTGATGCTCTTGGACCCTTCGAGAACGGAACATCATTAAAGAATTCCGGTGAAAAAATTACACTTCGTGATCCGGACGGAAATAAAGTAGACGAGGTTAATTATTCTCTTGGGTTTCCCTGGCCCATGGTAGGAGATGAGAGGGGGGCTTCTTCGGCCAGCCCATCGATCGAACTCATTAATCCGGAGTTGGACAATGATCTGGGAGGTAACTGGAGAGCTTCAGGTTTTCCGGTCACAACAGCGACCGTCGCCGGCGGACCAAAAAAATTTATCAGTTCGGGCGACACTTGGGAATATCTGGACAATGACAGTGACCTTACCGAATCTGATTGGGCCACGGACTCCTCAAACACTGATAATTGGAAAAGTGGACCGTCCCAGCTCGGTTACAATGAGGGTGATGAAGCGACACTGGTCGGAGACGGGGACGGGGACTTTACGACTTCACCGCGTGCTGTGACCACGTATTTCCGCACCAGCATCGAAGTTTCCCAGGTAGAGGGATTCTCCGGAATGCTGTTCCGCCTATTACGTGATGACGGGGCCGTTGTTTACGTGAACGGTGTAGAGGCGTTCAGGGACTCCATGCCTGAAGGAAAAATTGATGCTGAGACTCTTGCCAGTAGAAGTCAGGGAGGCTCCTCTGAGAGGACCTTCTATGAGTATGGTGTTTCTCCAAGCCTTTTCAAAAACGGAACCAACGTCATCGGTGTAGAAGTTCACCAGAGAAGTACCGGCAGCAGTGATATGAGCTTCGATCTTGAGCTGATCGGCGAGGTCGGAGGCACCGTTTCCAATGCCGCGCCCACGCCCGGTTCAAGGAATAGGTCCTATTCCTTGAAGTCTCCTCCTCAATTGAGGCAAGTCAAACATGGCCCCTTAGAACGAGAACAGGAAAAAGATAAAACCATAAAATCAGGTGAAGAGGTTCTAATCAGCGTCAAGGCCACTGATCCTGAAGGCGTCGCTCAGGTCATGTTGGAATACCAGATAGTGAAACCCGGAGATTACATCGAATATGATGATCAACGTTATAATAGTGATTGGGTAGTTCTGGAAATGGTCGATGACGGGACCCGAGGAGATACTACTGCAGCAGATGATACTTTTTCAGTCATTGTACCAACTAGCGTTCAAAAGAACCGGCACTTGATCCGTTACAGAATCCTTGCCACTGACGTGAGTGGAGTCTCTATCAGAGGACCCTATGAAAATGACATGGGTTACAACTTTGCCTATTTCGTTTATGACGGCACACCAGACTGGAATGGTTCGGCACGCTCGAACGGCTCAAAGACAACCTTTCCTGGCTCTCTCATGTCGAGCATTCCTACTTATTTTCTTCTGACTAAGGAATCATCAGTGACTTCTTCCCAGTTCGGGGGATACGGGGGATCAGAATACAAATGGAAAGGGACTCTAGTTTATGACGGCAAAGTCTATGACCATATCCGGTACCGACCTAGGGGCGGAGTGCACCGGTTCCAGTTCGGAAAGAATTTCTGGAAGTTCGACTTTAACCGAGGAAGACGATTTCAGGCCCGTGACAGGGCAGGTAAAAAATACAATACAAAGTGGGACAAGTTAAACTTCTCCTCAATCGTCCAGCAAGTGAACTTTGGTAACCGCGGTGAGCAGGGCCTATTCGAAAGTGTTGGATTCAAGTTGTTCGAGCTTTGTGGGGTAGAGTCCTGCAAAACTCATTACTTGCAGTTCTATGTAATAGACAATGCGAGTGCCTCTGGATCGAACCAGTACAGCACTGATTATTATGGTCTATTTCTCGCTATCGAACAGATGGACGGGCAGTTCTTGGACGAGCATGAGATGCCGGACGGGAACCTGTACAAGATAGAAGGACACAGTGGCTCATCCAATAATCAGGGACCAACACAGGTCACGAACAGGTCAGATGTGTCATCATTCATCAGCGGATACCGCAACAAGAACCCCAGCGCAGACTGGTGGAGAGAGAATCTGGACGTTGAAAAATACCTTAGTTACAGAACGATCGTGGAGGGGATCCATCATTACGACATCGCCTACGGTAAGAATTACTTCTATTACCATAATCCTGAGACAGGTAAATTTCAGGTCCATCCTTGGGACCTAGACCTGACATGGGCCAACAACATGTACGGGAACGGGAACCATGACTTTAAAAACAAGGTCGCCAATAACTCCGCTTTCAGGACCGATTATAGGAATCGTGTCCGTGAAATCATGGACCTGATCTATAACGAGGACGAGGGCTACAAACTCATCGATGAAATGGTTCATGACGTCTGGTCCCCTGAGGGCCCGACCCTAGTCGATGCGGACCGCCGGTTATGGGACAATCATCCCCGATTAAATCACAAGGACCGTTACTATGACATTGCCTCGACGCGTGACTTTGCCGGAATGATTCAAGTCGTAAAAAGATACATTGTTTCGCGAGGGAACTGGATGCGCTCTAGCCTCCTCTCAGACAGAAATTCGATTCCACAGAAACCCACGATAAGGTTCACCGGTGACGGGAACTTTCAGGCAAGTGATCTTCGCTTCTCCACCAATAATTACAGGAGCCAATCGAACACCGCATTCTCTGCGATGGAAT
Organism: Verrucomicrobiales bacterium; assembly: GCA_014239335.1. Classification (GTDB taxonomy): domain Bacteria; phylum Verrucomicrobiota; class Verrucomicrobiia; order Verrucomicrobiales; family DEV007; genus EC70. The sequence continues at coordinate 1,397 of JAAZZC010000110.1, read as the reverse complement.
GGCGGTTGGCTGAAGTCTATAATCCCACCGTAAAAGGTTATGTGGAAAAAGATCCTTACATCTATGAAATCCAAGACCCTACCCTCTCTGGCGAACTAACAACTTTCGAATCAAATTATCAGTTCATACCAACATCTGCTAGGGTTGGTCGCACTTACCGTGCACGGGTACGGCACAAGGACACTCAGGGCCGATGGAGTCACTGGTCAGATCCTGTCCAGTTCGAGGTAACGAGCCCAGAGACCGGTACCTATGTCGATTCGCTAAGGATCACAGAACTCCACTATCATCCTAACGAGGCAAACCTTGCCGAACAAGAACAGGGATGGAGCACGTCTGACTTCGAATATATTGAATTGCAGAATATCAGCGGATCAGACCTCGATCTCACAAACTTACGACTCACCAAAGGGGTGAATTTTGACTTCGCGACCGGAACCATTATCAGAAGTAAAGACTATCTGCTCGTAGTAAAAAATCGTGCAGCTTTCGAGTCCCGCTTTGGCGCTGGGCTTCCAATCGCTGGAGAATGGGAAGAAGGGAACCGGCTCGATAATGGAGGGGAAAATTTAAAACTCTCCTATGGTGCCGGAATTTCGATCATTGAATTTACCTATGATGATGCGGATCCCTGGCCCGAAGGTCCTGACGGGAACGGCTTCAGTTTGAACCTTGAGAATCCAGAAAATACCCAACCCGAAAATAATGGGAATGCTGGCTCTTGGTACTCAGGTTCAGCTTCTCCAGGTTCAATAGCAACTAGAGTGGAGCCTTCCCTTAGTCTAATCGTACTGGAAGATCCTTTACGATTCGAATTCAATAGCGTTAAAGGTAACACCTATCACATTGAGGTTTCTGAGGATCTCAGCAAATGGACCACTGTAGAAAAGATTGTGGCCGATGGCTCTAAGACCCTTCACAAACCAATCCTAAACATAGGAGAAAAACTTAAATTTTTCAGGGTCCGTAAAGAATAGGATTAACGACAACTTATCCTAAGCGTCCTTTTCTAAGAGCCAAGTCAGGTTAAAACGAGCCATCCAATCCTTACCTGCCAGCAAGTAGATCATCCCTTCGCTGGAGGTTCCTTTTCGTCCCGCAGCCATCCATGTGTAATTACCAGGCCCTTTTTGGATTAAACGGTTAACGGGCCAAGTCTTACCTCCGTCGAAACTCACCCAAACCGTGATATCAGTTCTTGTGGATCGGTTCCCGGGAGAGCTGAACAACAGAATATCGCGACCCTCATAAGGTAATCGAAGGAGCCCTGCCTTACATCCATAGACGTCAGGTGGGCCATCAAAGAGTTCATCATCCTCATGTTCGTCTAACCAAGTTTCTCCGGCATCATGACTATAAGCAATGCGCCGATTACCGGGCCGCATATGTGTTCTAGA
>JAAZZC010000249.1 GCA_014239335.1 Verrucomicrobiales bacterium | reverse complement strand
AAAGAAAATGTTCCTCAGGCTCTTCGTTAATTAATTATTATATAAGAAGACATGAATGGCTATCGATTAGTTTTCTGCTGTTATTAGTTTGTATCCAAATTATTTTTTAAATAAGGAGTTACTTCAACTCGAACCTAATTAATGAATCCTGAAAATTAAATCATGAGAACAATGATAACTGGGCTTGTGTAATGGATTAATAAGGAGCAATATCAGACACAAATATTCCCAATGCCTAAAGGGTAAATTCGGATTCCAATCTTATGAAGCCGCTCTCCACCATAGCAATTCTTGTCCAAGTCCTCACAGTAATTTTCCTGCCATGTTCATTATTGGGCGCGGAGCTGCACATCACTGAATTTATGGCTGATAATAAAGAGTCCGTTGAGGATGCAGATGGTGACGCGTCTGACTGGATTGAAATATCAAATGTTAATAGGGAAAATGGAAGTCTTGAAGGTTATCATCTTACCGATGATCCACTCAATTTAACTAAGTGGACATTTCCAAAAAAAAGCTTCAATGATGAGGGTTTTATTTTGGTATTTGCTTCGGGCAAGGATCTGACAGATTCAAATAATGACCTGCATACCAATTTTAAACTAAGCTCATCAGAAAATGGTTACCTGGCACTCATTAAGCCGGACGGGGTTACTATAGCAAGCGAGTTTAAAAACTATCCTCGTCAATACGAAGATGTTTCTTATGGGAGTGGGTATGGTGAGCCTAGGGATATAAAGTTCATAGCCGAAGGTGATATCTCAAAGTGGAATGTCCCGTCTGCTCCAATTGGTGGGTGGACAGGAACAAACTTTGATGATTCATCCTGGTCCTCTGGTAAAACTGGCATCGGATACGATAATTCGACGAAATACATCCCACACATTGGAGAAGGGGGCGATGTTAAATCTGCGATGAGGGGTATAAATGCGTCTATCTATATTAGAATTCCATTCAATTTAACTGACGCCAGCGGAATAAGTGACCTCACTCTGGGAATGAAATGGGAAGACGGATTCATTGCTTATCTCAACGGCAAGAAAATTCAATCACTCAGTGCCCCTGATAATCCGGCATGGAACTCCACATCCACATCAAATAGATCTAACGAAAATGATGCGATTACATTCTTTGATTATCCGGTTTCAGGACCTCTGCAAAAAGGCAATAACATACTGGCAATACAAGGGTTGAACGGATCAATGAACAGTTCCGACTTTCTCGTTTCTCCCGAACTGACTGGAAAAAAAACCGATCTAAATTCTCCACAGAACGGTTATTTCCTGGAACCAACTCCTGGCACTCTCAACAGTCAACGCATAGACGGACTCGTCGGTGATACAAAGTTCAATGTGAACAGGGGTTTTTATGAAGAAGCTTTTGAACTTGAAATAAGCACGGAAACCGAAGGCGCTGAAATCAGATATACTCTGGATGGGACAGTACCCAGTGAGACTCGAGGCGAAGTATATAAGTCTCCAATTACTATTAACAAAACGACCGTCATACGGGCCATGGCTCATAGGTCAGGATATTCAACAACCAACATTGATACACAGACCTATCTTTTTCCGGAGGACGTGGTGAATCAACCCCGGATGCGTGCATCGGTCACACAGTCACCAACGTTTGGGCCGCAGATGATTGATTCCCTCAAGTCGGTCCCTACCGTTTCTATAGTAACCGACAATCCAAGTCCTTTCATGAATGAAGGGTCAGCTAACATGCGGAGAGAATCTCCAGCCTCAGTGGAGATGATTTTCCCCGATGGCACACCTGGCTTTCAGGAGAACGGCGGATTGAAGCACTTTGGTGGTTACTATACGAACTTTCCCAAGAAGAGTTTTCGGATTGGTTTTCGCTCCCAATACGGTGATACCAAACTGAATTATCCAATGTTTGATGGTTTTGACTACAAATATTATCCACCTACAGATCGTTTTGATGTCATGGATTTACGAAGTGGTTCCCACGACATGCAGTCACGAGGCGCATATATGTCGAACCGGTTCACTGATGATTCAATGCTTGAAATGGGCAACCTTGCTCCGCATGGCAGGTTCGTTCATGTCTATCTTAATGGCATTTACTGGGGTCAATATCATTTGCGTGAGCGCTGGAATGCGGACATGGCTTCGAGTTATTTTGGCGGGCCCAAGTCAGACTATGATGCGGTTAATCTTAATGACGGATTTCGTAATGATGAAAAGGTTTACGATGGTACTGGGGTGCTTTGGAATGAAGTGAAGCAGTTGGCTCGGAGTTCAAATGCATGGGAACTCAACGAAAATCATATCGATTTTGCGAATCTGATTGATTTCATGTTGCTATGGGTCAGCGGGGATTCAGAGAGCGAAGTTAGATTATTAGGTTCAAAGGCTCAAGGCCAGCCCTTTCGATTTCAGATGAAAGACGCGGACGGATTTCTTCGAAATCCAGGAAAGGCCGTGAACCACCCCGGTCCTCACAACTTGATGAGTTCGAGCCTTATTAGAAAGAACCCTGACTATGAAATGTTAGTTGCAGATAGGATTCATCTGCATTTTTTTAATCACGGGGCACTGACACCGGAACGTAACATTGCGCGTTTGCAGAAGCGGGTAGATGAGGCTCGCCTTGGATTTATTTCTGAGTCAGCCCGTTGGGGTACCCGGTTCCGTGAATATCAGAGCTGGCTCGATTATCAGAAGAATCTGATTAATAACCACTTTCCTAGGCTCACAGAAAATATGATTAAAAAGTTCAGAGCAGCTGGCATGTATCCAAGCCTGATTTCTCCAGTATTCAATCAACATGGAGGTTCAATTCCAGTAGGTTCCGGCATTACAATGAGCACTAATACTTTGGAAATTTACTATACTACGGACGGCTCTGACCCAAGACTTTCAGGAGGAGCAATTAATCCTCAGGCAATTACTGCAACATTTGATGACGAAGTTCCTATTCCAAAAGATTATGTTAAGAATGGACACGTTTGGAAGTACTTGGATGACGGGTCCGATCAAGGAAAATTATGGATTGTTCCAGGTTTTGATGATTCTGAATGGTCCTCCGGCCCTTCAGAGCTTGGATACATGGAGGGTGATGAAGCGACGCTAATTAGTTACGTCGATTCTGATGACCGGTCTGGCACGCAACGCAATGCCACTACTTATTTTCGTACGAACGTTGAATTATCAGATCCATCATCCTATTCATTTTTTATAATTAAACTGAAATATGATGACGGTGCTGCAGTTTATGCTAACGGATCAGAGCTCATTCGCACAAATAACCTACCATCAGATGCCGGCTATGATACTTACGCCACTTCTGGCACTCCCAATGAGCGTACTTATCACGAGTATCAGGTCCCGAGCTCTAGCTTTGTTGATGGTGTAAATAATCTTGCCGTAGAAATTCACAACTCTTCTCCTAACAGTTCCGACATCAGTTTCGATCTAATACTTCGAGGAGAAGTTGACATGAGCAAAGGAAATAGAATTACTGCACCTATAATTCTCAATAATCCTTTAATGATGCGGGCCCGAGCTTATGATCCAATTAAGGAAGAATGGAGTGCGCTTAATGAGGCCTTCTTCTCAATAGGATCGGTTTCAGCTAATGCTTCTAATTTTATAATAACGGAATTCCATTATCACCCTGAGGACCCTTCTTCTGAAAATGAGCTGGCAGTCTCTGCAGATCGAGACGATTACGAATTTATTGAATTTTTGAACACAGATTCTTCTCCCATTGACCTATCTAATGTTTATTTCAAAAAAGGAATTAATTTTACTTTCCCTGACAACACGATCCTTGATGCAAGGGAATATCTGCTACTCGTTCGTGATCGAAAGGCTTTCGAGACAAGGTATGGAGTCAGTAAGGTGCAGATCTATGAGTATAAGGGGCGACTCAGCAATGATGGTGAACAATTACATGTCATTAATAATGAGTCAGAGGACATACTAAATTTCATCTACAATGATCAAATTCCATGGCCCAAAGTAGCTGACGGTGGTGGCTCAAGTCTTATATTATCCGGTGAAGCTTTTAACGATCCTTCGAGTTGGGTTGCGAGTCCTAACCAAGGAGGATCACCCGGTGAAGCTGAAACTGAAACTATTACTTATGCCGAATGGGCGTTACGGAATGCCGTTCAAGGTGGCCCCGAGGACGATGATGATGGTGATAATGTGAGTAATTATCTAGAGTATTACTTTGGGTCGAGTCCTGATCTTGCTACTGATGCGCCCTTTGCTGATCCGAGAATTCAAAGAATAGGAGGTGCTAATTACCTAACGCTAAGTTTTCCTCGCAACCTATTAGCCGGCGGTTCCTTAGAAGTTCAGCTTTCCTCTGACTTGCGTACTTGGAGGGCTGACCCTGTAATGTTTGAAGTCATTTCAACTTTGAACAACGGGGATGGAACAGCAGAAGTGACTGTCCGTTATTTGAGGCCCGTTGATGATGAGTCAAAGAAAGTGTTCTTTAGATTTTCCACTAAATAATCGTTATAGAGGAAATTATAGCCTCTTTGATAGCGTCAGCAGTTTGTTCAACTGCCGTTTTAATGTGGATTTGGCGCATATATAACTAACACATTAAAGGGACCAGATGCTTTTTTATCTTGAATGGACAGAGATTAAAGCGATGCTTTTTGTCACGCACAACAGTGATGAGTGGAAGCTTTAGTTACTAAAATAAAGATGCTATTTACCAAATATTGTAAGAAATGTGGAAACATTTTCAATAAATCATGGACCAGATGTAAGTATTGCGGATCGAAGAGGGGTGTCAATTATCAGGTAATTTTAAACGTTATTTTGATCATTATAGTTATTATTTTAATAATATTAATTATCAACGAGTGAAGATATTTTCTATCTAAGTATTCACATAGAGATAAGAAACAAAATGTAAAACTGTTTTCATGAGTGCATGTGGTGCTTATTGAAAAATAGCCGCTCCCATTTTTTTCAGTGGGGTTATCGAAGACTTGGGAGGTGGCTTCTTTATTGGAAGAGAAAAGTAAATAATAAATTTAATTCGATCTGATGACCTTGGCTTATTATACGTTATGTCATTAATGAATACCCCAATTTACATTACAGTTAGCATTGCTTTGATGCTTATTGGACTCAGCAATGGATCCGCATCAGCTCAAACCGAGGGCACCAATTTGAACCGACTTAAATGGTAATATGAAGGTGGTGTTTTTTCGTTTCATCTACAAGAATTACCAGTCGTTTTGGAGGACCTATGGGTATTGCAGGGATCGTCAGATATGCTTACCTGGCAAGACATTGAACCCTTCGAAGAGAATAAAACAATTAAGATTCCTATTCAACGAGGAGTTCGACATCAATACTTTCGTGCGCGTCAAATTAAGGGAGGAGATCCATACCTCAGTGATTACATTGATGCGTATGCGGTCTGGAAGGAATCTGGAGTGGATAGTTATTCAATGGAAATTCGTCATTGGAGTTCATGGTTTTTTTGGCATGGCAATGTAACTGTTCGTAATAATGAGGTGATATCGGCGGAAGCGATAGATACCAATTTTCCTGACGATTTCGATCCTGAGCATAGGACCGTCGATGATTGGTTTGGGGTTTTAAAAAGAAATATCGATAATAAAGCGTATCGTATTGATGTGACTTATGATAAAACTTTTGGCTATCCAAAAACAGCCTTCATAGATGTTGAATTATGGCTTGCCGATGAGGAGCAGGGCTGGTCCATTCTGAAATTTCTTCCAATGAGATAAATAAATAGTTTTCGAAATAGAATTGTATATTTTCATTTAATTGACTCTAGGCATGAAAGCTTCCGCTATTATAAAATGTTCGATTCTTTTGATCGGGCTTTCATTGGCCGTTGGCTATTATTTTTACAATCTTTCTCTCAGAAACAAAATACAATTGGAGAATACAGGTTCGGTTCCTTGGAATAATATAGAACTTAAGGCTGGCGGGCGTTACTTTAAAGTTGACCATTTAGATTCAGGTGGCACAAAGAGATTTCTTTTCCATAGCCGATCTGAAGATGGTGGCATTGTTACCGGTTATATTAGAGAGAATATTTTCAAGAGTAAACTTGGTTACTTTACACCAAACCTTTCAGTGGATATGACGATTCTCCTTAATGATGATGGGGATATAATTATAAAAGAAAAACTTTAAGCTATTGTGCGTTAAAGCACTGTGTTTTCTCTATAAATTACGAGACTTTAAACGAATAGAGTTTGCTTTTCTGAAGCGTGAATCGAATGCGGATGGCCTTGCCTTTTAAGGAGCTTAAATCTGATTGGCCATTCCATACAGGTCTTAACCTTAGACTGTTATGACCACGATAAGTCTTCGCTGATTTTCCAGAAAATTGCGGAATGTTATTTCCTTTATCATCTAGTATTTCTACTTTAAGGAAACCGTTCAGAGCATTCACATTAATTTCAAGATTGTCACCTTCAAAAATGAAAGGGCGCGTAATGACTTTTCCTTCTTGAGCTTTGGAATGGAGGTAAAAGAATCCGTCTAGTCGGACCTTTGCCAGAGCCAAACGTGCGTCCCACTTGCGGGCGCCCCACCTCTCATTAGTAGCTAGATAGTAGACCCAGTGCTCATCATTATGAGTAATGATGTTAGATGGAGGCCGAGCGCAGTCCTTGTCAAAGCTCCCATCCCTGCCTCGCGGAATTAATGGTTTCCTTGGGTAAGTTGCTAGAGAAAAATCATAATGAATAGCATCTCTGGAAGGCGACATATAAAATTCCCAAACGCCCTTTTCGTGACGAGTGAAAAAATCCTGTTTTCCTTCAGGGACGGGTCGGTTCGTCGCAGCTAATACATCAGTAAGAGCAAACCAGATTCCTTCGTAATGCCACATTGGGAAGGTGTGAATCTGATAGACGGGGACATTAGTTCCCGTAATTGTACTCTTATCCGGATCTTCGAGAGTAAATGTTCTCAAGGTCTTCCAGGCAGTAGGGTGTTTCATGAGGTCGTTTCCTTTCGAATGTTCCATGATACGGACTCCTCGTAATTCCCCGACACCGCCACCAGCTGCAAAATCTTGCCTGCAGTGTAAGAGATATTTTTTTGTTTTTGGATTCCAGTGAATTTGGTTGTTTGTGTCTGCGGCGCGACCAGTGACCGGATACCCGTCATTGTAAAACTCCCAATTAAAGCCATCCTTAGAATATCCAAGACGAGTAGCTGCGTCCTTGCCTCCCATGTTTGGATAAAATGCGATCTTGTATTTCTCGTGATGTCCAAAAGGTAAACTCGGATCAATGGTCACAGTGATTCCATCCAACCCAAGATCTATTAAGTTCCTTTTTTTGTTTTGTCTGAGGATAGGTAAAGGTTTGGCCCAGTTAATGAGATTGCTTTTACCATCTTTTGCGATGAGTGGTTTTTCCCAATTAATTCCATCCTTTGATTCTGCATAAGCAACACCACTCCCTGGTCTCTTGCTTGACATGTACCAGAGCCGAAATTTTTGTTTACTTTCATCCCAATGTGGTGAAAAAAACCAACAGAAACAGGACTCTCCGAATTCATAGCCAGCGCCTCCGTCTGGGCCATCATGTACTTGACCAGTTTGAAAATCAGTTGGTAATGAAGGCTCCATTACAACTCCATGCTTTTGTGCTTGCCCCACTTCGAGACTAACGTTTTCCAGATTTTCGATGATAAAATGGTCGACGAAGAGTTGTTTTTCCTGACCGATTTTAATTGGTTGTTTATTTTCGAGGGCGGTTGCGGCTGAAATGAATATCAAGGCCATTGAAATGCAGATTGGTTTGATAGGTGAGGTCATTAGGTGATCGATTTCTTACTTACTATTGAAGTCATCAAGGGAATGAAACTAAAAAAGGCACTGAATTCTCAGTGCCTTTTTTTTGAAAGTCTAAAATTGTGTTAGCTTTATTTTTTTAGCCTAAAATTTCTAGGAAGTTATTTTTTCTTAGCGGCGGGCTTTTTAGTGGCGGGCTTTTTAGCGGCAGGCTTTTTAGCGGCAGGCTTTTTAGCGGCAGGCTTTTTAGCGGCAGGCTTTTTAGCGGCAGGCTTTTT
>JAAZZC010000165.1 GCA_014239335.1 Verrucomicrobiales bacterium | reverse complement strand
GGACCTCCCTCGAATGGAATGGATCCCGCGGCAACGGCTCCGCCTTCGACTCTCGGATCCGTACCATCAAGAGTGTAGTAGACCTGCGCGTTCGGAGAACTCATGATCACTTCAAATCCTGAAGGAACAACCCCCCCAGGCTTGGAAAAGTCTGGAGGGCTGTACTTTGAAAGTTGCCCATCGATCCACTCGACGCGAGTCTTCATCCAACCCTTCAGATGTGAAATTTCAGCTTCCCATCCCCTGAGGCCCCTATCAGCAAAAGTTCCTCCGTTAGGCCTAGCCGATGTCCACTTGGCGAAGCTTCGCTCCTGCGCTTCTTCAATTTCTCCCGCCATTCTGTCGATGATGGCATGAATGCTTTCAGTGGAAAATCCTCCTTGCCTCAACTCAAACCATCTGTCCGTGTGTTGCTGGCGAACGTCAGGATAGTGAGCCGACGCAGGGTTCGAGTTAGGCCCCATCAAATTACCGAACCATGGGTACCTACCGTCGTACCAGGTCTTACTTGAGTCTCCGCTCCCGTCCCAAGTCCTTGGATTCGCATCCCTACCGTCCTCAGAGCCCATATTTCTGTCAAAGTCCCAGATAGGACCAGCGTTCACTAGACCTGATCTGTCCTTATGGTAGTAAGCACTTAATCGGCCCCAATCCACATTCATCGCCAAAGTATTTAACCATTGATGGTCAATGAATGAGCCGATGTCCATATATTCACTGAAGTGCTTACCTGTTTTAGTATTGATACCACTTGGCCTATTGAGTAGAGCCGAATTCATTTCATTGAGATAATTCTGAATGTAGGACTTTTGTTGGCTTGTGACTTCTCGGCCGCCCGGATCATGAGGGATCAATGATCCGCCGGCACCAGCAACGCTGTAAGTTGGAGGACTCCCCGCATCATTTCTGTCACGTTTAAAAATGTATCCCCCCGTTATCTCCTCACCACTATTATCCCATGGCATGAGCCGATTCACCTCGACCCTGTTCGGGTCAGCTTCGATCTTTTCCATGAGTGAGTAGACACCAAAATAATCAGAGTCATTGAGCTCACTGCCACTCACATCATTGTACAATTCAACGTACTTACTCCTGGCTGCATAGCGTCCGATGCTCCGGCTAATTTCATAGATGAGAGGATTCCGAATCAGGGCACGGTCAAACTGATACCGTGAATTAAAGATCCAGTCAGCTTCACGGGCAAAACCGAAAGGTTTAATGTTATTGTCCTCATTGTCACCATCGTTCCAAGTCTCAACAGACATCCCGTACTTTGGCCAACCGGCAGAACTGGATCCGCGCTTTCTAATACCGGAGCGGGTCATTATCTGGGGCGCCTGCGTCAGAGTGGTCCTACCCGTCTCCGGATCAGGCTCGAAAAAGAAGATATAAGCATCCTTACGAGCAGTAGAACCACTGTCAGGAGGGCCACCCTTACCTAGAGTAGACATGACAATGATAGGTAAATTCGATGAAAATGAAGGCACTGATCCAGACATCTTAAGGAATGTATTAGTTGCAACTTCACCATTGAGTGCGCCAGGAAGGAAGGCCTGAGCCCGAACCTGAGTGGACTTTGTTATTGAGATCGGTCCAGTATAAAGGTCAGACTCTGAACCGAATACATTCGAAGGGACTGACAAATCCGTCGTATACCGAATCTCCGCTCCGGGCGTCTCACAACTCAATTCTAACTCGAAATTATCTTCATAGAGCTTGCTCTGGGCTGAAAACACAACCTCACTCGGAGGCTGGCTAAAAATGATTCCGTTCGGCGATCCAGGTGAAGGCTCCTTGAAAAAACCAAACTGCGCACCACCGCTCGTGTCCTGCACCTCAGCCAGAAGTTCGACCCCAATGACAAAATCAGATCCGCTAGTGGACCTGTTCATGGCCTGAACAGCCAAAACGTTATTCCCGCCAACGATAGAACCTGCCTTTGAGGATATGTCCTCAGTTTCAGGACCCCTAATGACCAGACTATCAAGGCGTGACGCTGTAGCTCTCGAGTCAAAGACAACCGGAACAGGCACATTTATACTCGCAAGTTCCTGACCATTTAAATATGCCACGTACCCATCATCAATGGTAACGGCCAGCTGAGCTGAGACAATTCTCTTATCAACATCATCAAAAACAAACGGGAAGCGGAAATAGCCACTAGCATTAACTCCCTTCATATTCCCTGATATGTCGGTTGCAATGAGTGGTTCCAAAGTACCGCCCCTGGATTCAAAACCGACAGGATGTGCAGCAGATGTCCATTCGGAATCATCAAATCCTGGAGAGGCTTCTTTCCAGCGATCACCTAAGGAATCATCGGTCGGGATAAAATAATTAACTGTGGCGTCCTCAGCAACTAGGACCTGCCTATTCACTAGCCCGGAAGTTCCATAACCGTAAGATGAACCGGGGTACTGCTCAGGATAACCTTCATCAAAGTCGGACTCGACTGTCTTGCCGTCAGGTGCAATCAGACCCAAATAATCACCCTTCCTATCAAGAGTGAAACTGGCATGCAGGGAAGAGCTAGGATCCTGACGGTCCTTAGCCGAAGCATAAATCACAATGCTTCTGCCCCCTCTAATCGTGACATCAGGAAACTGCCAACGGGTCAAATTATCGGAGTTATTCGTCAGATAATAACCTTTGAGGGAAGCCGTAGAATTACCGGTGTTGGTTATTTCAATCCAATCCGAAGGTTCACCATCATCATCGAGACCAGTGAGCTCAGCCACTGCCTTAATTTCCGTAATGGAAAAATCAGCAAGAAGATGTGAGGTAATTGAAAAAAAAATTGCGAGCAGCGAGAGGGGCGCAGCTAGCAGGGAAAGGCGCCGTTTGTAGGTTTTCATGGGATAAACCAAGTTAAACCCTTAACTAAATATAAAAAAGATTTTTTTCACACCGCAGAGAGTAGGCACAACCCTCAATTTGATGCTATACTCCCGCTAATTTTATATGAACAATGAAACCCCCTTCAGTCCGGTCGAAGATATAATCTCCGACATAAGGAATGGCAAAATGGTCATCATCACGGATGACGCAGATCGCGAAAATGAAGGTGACTTGATCGTTGCTGCGCAATGCATTACACCTGAAATTGTCAATTTTATGACAAAAATTGGCCGTGGTTTAATTTGCTCCCCCATCACTGAGTCAATTGCTTTAAGACTAGAATTGCCCATGATGGTTCCCAATAATCGGGAATCATTTAATACAAATTTCACTGTTTCTGTTGATGCAGCGAGAGGTATCACGACAGGGATCAGCGCCGCAGATAGGGCCGAAACCATCAAATTACTCGCTGATGATGCTACGATTGGCGAAGATCTTGTTCAACCTGGCCATATATTCCCCCTCCTCGCAAAGCCAGGAGGAGTCCTAAGAAGAGCAGGACATACAGAAGCCGCAACTGATCTTTCCCGTTTGGCCGGACACAATGAAGCCGCTGTCATATGCGAAATCTTAAATGATGATGGCAGCATGGCCCGACTATCAGATCTTACTAAAATTGCTAAAGATCATGGGCTAAAGATTGGCACAATAGAAAGCCTTATCCAATACCGAAGAAAACGCGAGAGGCTCGTTGAACATCTTGAATCAATTAGTCTCCCCACCAGATGGGGTGACTTCAACCTTCACATGTATCAATCTACTTACGGTGAAGAAACACATCTAGCTCTGGTCAGGGGAGAAATTAATCCGGACAAGGCAGTCATCGTTCGAGTCCATAGCGAATGCTTAACGGGAGATGTCTTTGGTTCCCAAAGATGTGATTGTGGGGGCCAGTTGGACCTTGCCATGGAAAGAATTTCACAGGAAGAGAATGGCATATTACTATATATGAGGCAGGAAGGCAGAGGCATTGGGCTTCAAGCAAAGATACACGCATACAAGTTACAAGAAGAAGGCTACGACACAGTAGAAGCTAACGAAAAACTTGGGTTCCCTAGTGATCTCCGTGATTATGGTATAGGCGCACAGATCCTATACGAATTGGGGGTACGCAAGATCCGCCTCATGACCAACAATCCCAAAAAAGTCATTGGACTCAATGCTCACAAACTAGAAATTATTGAGCAAATACCAATTAAACAAAGCCCCACTCCTCACAATAAAAAATATTTAGATACCAAACGAGAAAAGCTTGGTCACGATCTATAAATAAAATCTATTTAACTCCAATTTTGATGTCCTCCAATCCACTAGCACCAAAGCCAAGGTCTATAGGCTCAAGACGAACCATCAGTATCGTCGCGAGCCTCTACAACGAAGAACTAGTCAACTCGTTACTCAATTCAACCATCGAAGAACTTAGGCGCATAATGCCAACCATCACTGTGCCCGTGTACAGAGTTCCTGGGGCCTTTGAAATTCCGGTATGCGCTAAACACTTGATCGAAAATAACCCTAACGATGCTCTCATCGCCTTAGGCGTCATAATTAAGGGAGAAACGGATCACGCTGACCTCGTTGGAACCACAGTGACAACTTCCTTACAAAACTTGGCCTTGGCGAACAACGTCCCTATCATCCATGAAGTGTTACTCACTGAAAACCGTGAACAAGCAATAGAAAGATGCCAAGGAGATAAGAACAGAGGCAAGGAAGCCGCCAGATCAGCCGTCACAATGGCTGAACTTTTTTCCAGCATGAACGCAATAAAGGATCGTAAGAAGAGCAATAGTAATGGGTAAAAGGAGGGACGGCAGGGAAGCCGCAATACAATTCCTCTTCAGTCGTGACATCAATAAAGAGCTTGGGCCAGATGATTTTGACGCATTCTTCACGCTTTGCTTAGCTCCGGCAGGCGCCAAGAAGTTTGCCAAGGAGTTGCTGTCAGGAATGCTTAATAACATAGATGAGATCGATAAGAAACTAGAACCTGAACTGGAAAACTTTGAACTTAAGCGACTCTCAACTATTGACAGAAACGTTCTACGCCTTGCCACTTACGAGATGTTCTATCTAGATGACGCACCTCCAATCGTATGTATTAATGAAGCAATCGAAATCTCTAAAAGATTTGGAACAGAAGATTCAGGAAGTTTTGTGAATGGAGTTCTGGATAAAATGAAGGACAAACTCGATCGGCCACTCCGCTAGCAAGATCACTTAAATTAGATATGGCTGGATTATTCAAAAGGATCCTCAGTAAGTTTTCCCGCGAAAAGTTTGACTGGGACGAACTAGAAGAGACCCTCATATCTGGGGACCTCGGTGTTCAATTATCCATGCAAATAATTGACGCTCTTCAAGAAAAAAGAAAATCAATTAACCCTGAGGACATCATTGATGCCTGCCGCAGTGAGATCCGCTCGATCCTACCCACTGACTCAATTGATATCACCCCTTCCGAAGAGGGGCCAAAAGTCATCCTTGTCGTTGGGGTGAATGGAACAGGAAAGACCACCTCCAGCGCTAAGCTTGCAGGCCTTTTGAAGTCCAAGGGGCACAGCGTCATGCTTGCTGCAGCGGACACTTTTCGCGCTGCGGCAATCGAGCAGTTAGAAATTTGGGCAAATCGAATCGATGTTCCACTCATCAAAGGTGAATATAAGTCTGATCCGTCCTCAGTATGTTTCGACGCTCACTCTGCCGCAATAGATGCGAATACAGACTTCTTAATATGTGATACTGCCGGCAGACTACACACTAGACACAATTTGATGGAAGAACTGAAAAAGATTCAGAGGACCTTATCTAAAATGAACAAAAATGCGCCTCACGAAGTGCTTCTGGTCGTTGATGCCACTACCGGATCAAATGCTCTATCACAAGCAAAGGAATTTCATGCCGCCACTGATCTTACCGGCTTAATTGTGACAAAAATGGACGGGAGCGGCAAGGGAGGAATCGTCGCTTCAATCGCAAATGAGCTTGGAATAGCGACTCGCTTCATTGGTCTGGGAGAAGAAGTTGATGATTTTGAAACATTCGACACTGAGCGTTTTATAAATCAAATTCTTTAAGCTTCAGTCCTTTGCAAAAAAACTGTATACACAATGATAAATTATTATAATTGATAAATAATCATTGTATTATGACGGAACCGCTACCACCCGTTTTTAACCGGAAGAACCCATTAATCGCTAAGCTTTGCAGTAAGAAACTACTCACAGAAGGTTGTGAAACCAAAAGGACCTGGCACCTTGAAATTGATCTTCTCGGATCAGGACTCAGTTTTACTCCCGGCGATTCTCTTGCCCTCCTCGCCCAGAATGATCCGGCAGTGGCCAACGAATTAATTGAGACTCTCGGATTCTCAGGCGATGAGACTGTCCTCAACACAGCAAAAGAAGAGACTACACTGTCAAAGGCCTTAGTTGAGAACTACGTCATCACGACTCCGGACAAAAAACTACTTAGATCAATCGCAGAGAAAACCGGAAATACAGAACTCTCTTCACTACTTGAACCTGAAAAGAAAAAAGATCTAGCAGATCATTTATGGGGCCGCGACATTATTGATGTTCTACGGGAAAATACAGAGGCAAAATTTGAAGCCTCGGAATTTGTTGCCCTACTAAAGAAACTGAACGTCCGTCTATACTCTATCGCTTCTAGCTTAGCCTATCATCCTGACAAGGTGGACCTGACCGTCGCGATTGTTGAGTACGAGAGCAAAGGTAGAAAACGACAAGGCGTATGTTCTAGTTGGATATCAGAAAGGGTCACGGAAGATTGCTCCATACCTTGCTTCATCACTCCTGGCAAAGGCTTTCGTTTACCTGAAGCGGACGAAGATGTTCCAATCATCATGTGTGGACCAGGTACCGGAATTGCCCCTTTCAGAGCATTCCTCCAAGAACGCAAGAAAACCAATGCCAAAGGTGAGGCATGGTTATTTTTCGGTGAAATACATGAACAAAGTTGCTACTTCTACAAAGATGAATGGGAAGAATACTTAGCAGATGGAACCTTGAACAAGGTTTCAACTGCTTGGTCCAGAGATCAGGACGAAAAAGTCTACGTCCAGCACAAAATCATTGAGGAAGGAGCCCATTTTTGGTCATACCTTGAAAAGGGGGCGATATTTTATGTTTGTGGAGACGCTGAAAGAATGGCCCCTGACGTTGATAAGGCTCTTCACCAAGTCATTATGCAGCACGGCGGTAAAAGCGAAGAAGAGGCGGCAGAATATGTAAGCGAAATGAAGGCTGGTAAGCGTTACAGACGAGACGTTTATTGACCTCAAAGAGAATTACCAACACATTGCCCTGAAAGAGGCAATGCCAGATAAAACTAAAATCGCAATTTTGGGAGGGAGTTTTGACCCAGTGCACCTTGGCCATGTAGGCTTAGCCGAAGAGTCAAAGTCATCAATAGGTCTCGACAAAATCATTTTTCTTCCCTGCCTAAAGTCTCCCCATAAGACCAATGTACCGTCAGCGTCTCCCGAACAGAGACTCGAAATGGTTAGGTTAGCAACTAAGAATCACGAATGGATCAGTGTGTCACGGTGGGAAATTGACCGGCCCTCACCCTCCTATTCATGGGTAGCCGCAGAACACTTTAAAAATGAGTTTCCAGAATCGGAAATCTTCTGGATCATCGGCAATGATCAGTGGCAGAATATCGAGACTTGGGCAGAACCTCAGAAACTTGCAGCATCCCTCACCTTTATTGTCTTTCCTAGAGACAATAAAGAACCAGAGCCGAAAAAGGATTTCCGAAGCATTTTCATTAACTTTTACCACAAAGCTTCCAGCACCGCGATAAGAGAAAATATTACAACTGAGCCATCCAGTTCATCTCTCTTAAACCCCCTAGTAATGGAATTCATCGAAGGGAACGGAATTTACCAGCCTACAGATTAATCAAGCAGCCAAGTCACGGAGCCCTTCTCTGGATTGACGAATGATGCCGGCAAATCGGACTTTCCTGAAAGAACACAATCAACGATCTTTCTCTTCTCCTCTCCCCTTACCAGAAATAAGATTTTTTGCGCTGCATTAATTATTGGATAAGTGAAGGTAATCCTTGTTTCTCCTTTCTGAGGGACCTGATTAGAAACGACCCAATGTTCATTGTCATTGAGCGCACTGGTTCCAGGAAAGAGAGATGCAGTATGGCCGTCCTCTCCCATTCCCAAGAGGACCAGGTCATGCGTATAAATCTCTCCACCGGATCTTTCCCTCAATGAATCCTCGTACTCACTAGCCGCAACAGCAGGATCCAGCTCTCCTCGAATTCTCAGAATATTATCTTTGTTTAGAGGAACTTTATCGAGCAAAGAGCGGCTAGCCATCCTGAAATTACTGTCCTCATGATCCGGAGGAACACACCTCTCATCACCAAAAGTAATTTCAATATTACTCCAATCCAACTTAGCTTCAGCCAAAGCTTCATATACAGGCTCAGGAGTACTTCCTCCACAAAGAGAAATTCTGGAAGGCCCATTACAATTACCAGTAAGTGAGGATACGATAAAATTAACCGCATCACCTACAAAGTCTGAAGACTCTATGATCTGCATACTTGTAAACTTTATATCACCATACCGCCATCAACGGTAAGGACCTGCCCCGTCACATATCGCCCGCTCTCGCCGGCAAGATATTCAACTGCGGCAGCAACATCATCGACCTCACCTAGAGAACCTAATGGGACCTTAGCCTTGATTGAATCACGTAATTCTTCCGATAGCGCATCGGTCATATCTGTCACAATAAAACCAGGCGCAATCGCATTGACTGTCACTGCACGACTAGCAAATTCTCTGGCAAGAGACTTCGTCAATCCTATGAGTCCAGCCTTACTAGCTGCATAGTTCGCTTGACCCGCATTTCCTATGAGACCAATGACTGATGAAATGTTTATAATGCGTGCCCCGCTCTGCTTTAAGAGGCTACGCTGAAAAGCTTTTACGGCATTAAAAGCACCTTTGAGGTTCGTATTTATGACAACGTCCCATTCTTCCTCAGACATTCTAAGCATAAGATTATCACGAGTGACCCCAGCATTATTTACAAGCACGTCAACTTTTCCAAAATCAGATAAAACGTTTTTGCCCACTTCAGCCATTGCCTCAAAATCAGAAACGTCTACCGAGTAAGCTTTAGAAGACTCTGGAAACTCAGCATTCAAAGTATCCGCGCATGATTGAGCATTTTCCATTGAACGGCTCAGTGCTGCGACCTTAGCCCCCTTAGACGCTAAACGCTTTGCTATGCCATTACCGATGCCTCGCCCGGCCCCAGTAACAACTACAACTTTATCAACAAATTCGGACATAAAAAACTATCAACAATAAAAAGCATCGAATCAACGGTGATCTTCAGCTCTTAAGGGTTTAATTAATTCTATGGCGGAGGGGGTGGGATTCGAACCCACGAGACCTTTCAGCCTGCCAGTTTTCAAGACTGGTGCATTCAACCGCTCTGCCACCCCTCCTAAAGAGAAAGCATTATCTCATTTGAACGTATGCACCAGTATCATTCATGGCTCAAACCGAAAATACCTAAAAATAGCAGGAATCCAATACAGTACAGCGCAAATGACTTAGTAAGGACTCGACGCTCCCCTGAATATGAAAAGACCCCTCAATTACTCAAAGCTCTGCAGAATTCAAGCTGACATGAAATTTGGACCCTTTCATGAACATTTCATGAACATTTTCTGACTCCGACCGATTAGCCACAATGAGTCAAAATCGTCACATTTTATTTATCTCAGAAAGTGCAGAAATAGTAAATATACAGCCCATGCCTTTGCTGCAATTAACATTAGGTTAATCTCATTATTGTAATGTTATATTGTTCTTAGTTTAGGTTAAGATGCTTTGGTTATTTTTCTGATTTCGTGGAGGTTTTCAGAAAAATTCCAAAGTGTCTTTGACCTAATCACATCAAACGATCCAAACTAGGGCAACTCTCAATAGTCGCTCGCATCACTCAACTACAATCATGGCCTCATAATATACATGAACCCAAATATCATTAATACGACGGCCACCCATGAAAGTGCAAAACCTATATATGACACTCTCGAAGGAGCACAAATCTCAAAACTTGTATTAACAAACCACTTCTTTCTTTTCGAGGGCAATGTCCCATGAGGCAATGTGCACGGCTCATTTATGATTTCACCTTCCCTCACTGGTGTACTGATCAGATCATGGTAGCGCTTTAGTTTTTCCTCGTCAGAGCTCTTCGTGAATAGACTGGCTATGATACCTGCCACGATCGCCACTGAAAGATAGAAAACAATTTGCCAAGGCTCGTACACAACCTGAACCCCTTTAACTGAACGCAAGATTCCTAACTTCTCTTCAAATGGAAGGGACTTTAAAAAGGATATAAAAACCGACTGGGTTGTCATCCACCAACAAAAATAAGCTGTCAGCGTACTGACCCAGACACCTGCCGAATTGAATCTTCTCCAGAAAAGACCGGCCCAAAAACCAATGCCGAGCGGAGCTCCAAACTTGAGCCAAGACTTTAAACCGCTAACCACACCATCAATACTGAAGGCGAATATCAAGCCAAAGGCCACGATCATAATGGATGCGATTCGTGCAACCTTTAAATAGTGAGCCCTGCTCTTGCCTTCTCGAATCGGCTTATAAAGATTCTCAGTGAAGAGGGCCGAAGAGGAAATCATGAACGAATCACATGAACTCATGACTCCTGCCAGCAGAGCCGCAATGAACAGACCAAGAAGACCGGGAAAAATGGCCGGCAAAAACTCTTTCGCCATCTGTCCATAGACTCGGTCCGGATCAATTTGAGACACGTTCGTCCCCTCTTTAATAAAATAGGCTAAAGCTGCGAGCCCGGTAATAGCCCAGGCCGCAGTGCAAATCCTCTTTATAAGATTACCCACAACGAAACCGAACCGGCCATCCATTTCAGTTTTTCCTGCGGCACAAACACCCATTATAAATGGCTGGGAAACAATTAGAAATAGACTGTTCACACCGAACGCAATAATAAAAAAGATTCCGATCTTATCGGGTGCGACTAATGACATTTTTGAAGGGTCATTGATCAGAGTCCTGACCCCATCAAGGCCTCCAACAGAATGGAGAACGAACGGTAATAAAATGAATGAAAAAATAATCGTTAGCACGCCCTGAATATAATCAGTGACAATGGCAGCGCTCATGCCCCCAGTTGCACCATAAATGACAAAAAGAAGAGCCACTACCGGGATAGCGAGATTGGATGAAATAGATCCGTCAGTGCCGGCATCAATTAATGCCCCGGCCCCCTTGAGCATCAATCCAATCTTTAGAGACAGTCCTATCACCCCAATGATCGAGAAAAGAACAGCGACACTCGGACCAAACCTCAACGCATAAACGTCAGCAGTGGTAATTGCCCGTAGCCTCCTGAATATCGGAGCAATTATCCAATAAAAGGGCGTGCAAAAGAGCCACAGCCATTGGAACCAGATTCCGGAAATCCCATTTTTAAATGAAGCGGACGAAACAATGACCGCCTGATCCGAAGCAGTGCCAGTGCCAAACGCATGCATCATCATCATACCTTTACCGAATCGCCTAGGCATAAAGAAATCAGACGAGGTCTTGATCCTTTTGCCTATCTTAATTCCAAGGAAAGTGATCCCGAAAAGATACATAACAATGACTCCTATATCGATCAGATACATACCGGAACTCTTTTATGATTCAGGATTAAAGGCCTCCATAATAGCGCTATTATCGACGCTCCCAAGCCCCATCTTTTCAACGGCTTCAAGGAGTTCCTTATGTAGAGCCGACAGAGGAACAATCGCACCCAATTTTTCAGATTCCTCTAAAATTAATTTCACATCCTTCAGGTGTTGACTAACAAAGGCCTGAGGATCGTCATAATCACGCGCACCCATTCGCTCACCCTTAGTGTGCATGGCACCAGAACTTGCAGTCGTTTGCTTCAATATCGAAAGAGATTCCTGAGAATCAAAGCCGAGCGATTCCGCGAACTGTAGACCCTCAGCCAAGACTGCCCGGTTAAGCCCAATTAACAAATTATGCACAAGCTTAAATCTTGAAGCCTTACCAAAGGTCCCAAGATAAAAACTCTTCTCTGTGAGTGAATTGAAAAGATCACACTGCTCATCAATGATAGTCTTGTCACCGGCAGTGAAAAGTGGAGCCTGCTTATTCCTTAGAAGATGACTGGACCCAGCAATGGTCGCCTCAAGATAACAGACTCCCTGACCCTTCAAATCATTATGTATTTGCTCCATTTGTTTCGGTGAACCGGTCCCAGTATCAATGACTATCTGCCCGGACCTGAAATGTTCGCGTGACTCATTTACAACCTCAGCCGCTACCTCACTCGTCGGGAGGCACAGAATTACTCTCTCACATAGGGACAAGACTTCGCCCGGACCTGAGCAAATGGTTAGATCATCAGGCGTGTCATCACGAACATCATATCCCGCCACTTCGAACCCGGATTCAATTAACCTCTCACTCACCGCAGTGCCCACTAACCCTAATCCGATTAACCCTATCTTCTCTTTATTCATTATAATTTAAAGGTATTCATATAACTAATTAAAAGCCACACAATCAAACCTATAAAAGACAAGTGGCCACAGACAGGTCATATCAACATTTGCTTTACATTGCATCTCTTCTCAGTGAATCATGGAAAGGCCCTCATCCCTTTCTCCAATGCAAAGGCCGAACATCTCACCTGAAATCTACAATCAGCATAACCAGGTAACGCGTCGTTACCTGATAGGCTTAGGCCTCAGCGGAGCCGCATCACTGACACTAGATTCACTTGAGGCAAATGAACAAAAGGAACCACCAGCTCATAACCCGGACGTAGAATACCTGACCCCCAGTGAAGAGTTTGAAACGGTAGAAAGAGGAAATCCCCTCCCCTATAAATTGTCACTAGAAGAGCGTCTTAAAATTGGCATGGAACGCAAGACATGGAGCCTCGATATCATCCCTGATCCGAACAGTAATCCTGTAGTCGGAAACCCCATGTCCCGAGAAAAGAACAATGCACTATCTTTTAAGGATCTTATGAAAATAGCTAACAAGAAATCAGTGAAGTTCTTGAAAGTCATGACCTGTAACAACATGCATATTCCACTAGGAATGGGGCTATGGGAAGGCGTCCCATTACGCGATGTTATATGGAAATCAAACCCTAAAGCAAATATCCGTCGCGCATTCTATTTTGGTCATCACAATAATGACCCTAAACAAATGTTCAAAAGCTCATTACCTATTGGTCGAATCCTTGAGGACCCTCCCGGAGACCACCCCGTGATCCTTTGTTACAAATTAAATGGACAATGGTTAAGCGGAAAGCGCGGTGGCCCAGTCCGCATGATTGTCCCTGAAGCTTACGGATTCAAATCTGTAAAATGGCTAAAATCAGTAGTCCTCACTAATGAACCCGCCGCGAACGATACTTATGCTGGTGGAAATAATGACATTGACAGTTGGATGAAAACAATGAGCCTATTTGTCCATAAACCAGACACTGTAAAAGTCGGTCAGACTGTCCCAGTGACCGGGATAGCACAGGTCGGAGTTGGTGGGCTAAGTAAGGTTCAGGTATGGGTCAAACCAAAGAACAAAGAGTGGCCAAAAGAAGACCCTTACTTCACAAAAGCGCCTTGGAAAGATGCAGAAATTCTACCAGCTCCGGAACACTGGGGAGGCGATCTCCCGGAAGGAATATTACCAAAAAGAGTGAGTTTTTTTACTGAAAAAGGGAAGCCAAAGCACTGGCCCATGCGTTACACTATCGCTCATTGGGCAACAGTACTGGAGGATATTAAGGCGGGAGACTATACCATTTATTGCAGAACCATTGATGACAAGGGAATCCCCCAACCCTTACCACGACCATTCAGAAAATCCGGACGAAATGACATTGACGAATCGCCACTGAGCGTCAAGTCCTAACAACCACCCTAACTTCAGCGTTCCTGTAAAACATTATAAAACAAATTCATATTTATAATAGTTAGACTTCGCAATTAGGGTTACATGTTAAACAATTAACTGGAAAGATTTTATGACCGCCAATAAGAATAACGTTCCCGAGTTCAGCGAACTATCACTCTTTGATATTAGCTCTGCCCTCTCATCATTTCTGCCTGAGGATTTCTGTACATCAAATCACGTTGCATTACTTGATGACCCATCCTCCAAGGACACACAAAACATAAGAATAGGCGTTCTAGACATAGAAGACCAAGACCTCATAGCCAAAGCACAGGAAATCATTGGAAAGAAAATCGAACCAGTTCAACTCAACGCTTATGAAATAAGCAAGGCACTCTCTCAGATATATAATATTGAAGTCGACTCAAGCGCAGGACCCAATCTCCAGTTAAACAGCTCATCAGAGATTGATTTTTCAAAGGACCGTAAGCCAAACCTAATACTTCAAGACATATTGAGTATCGCCCTCCAAAGGAGAGCCACAGACATCCATATCGAAAATTACAGTGAAGATGTGGACATGCGACTGCGAATCGATGGAACTCTGCACCAGGTAACAACTTCACTTTCTCCATCAAATATCCAGAGAGTAATCGCCTGCCTTAAAATCGTATGTGATCTGGATCACTTAGAAAGAAAAAAGAGTCAGGACGGAAGGTTCTCTGCTCTATATGATGACGAGGGAGAGTCTAGAAGAGTAGACTTCAGAGCGTCAATAGTTCCAGGTAATCACGGCCAAGAAGCAGTAATCAGGGTCCTCGATCCTCAAAGGTTCATCTTGGATATAAATGGACTTGGAATGCCAGTAAACATTCTCAACTCTTACAAAAGGCTAGTTAACTATCCTAACGGGTTAATCCTCACTACGGGACCAACAAGCTCAGGCAAGACCTCAACACTTTATGCGACCGTTCAGAGCCTAGTTAACAGAGACCTCAAGATCATGACCGCTGAGGATCCCGTCGAATATGAAATGAACAAAGTAAATCAGAAGAGCATTGACGAATTCATGAACTTCTCGGATTACATCAGAGCATTCCTAAGACAAAATCCAGACATTATTTTGGTCGGCGAAATTCGTGATCCAGAAACAGCCGAAATCGCAATCAAAGCATCAACGACTGGCCACCTCGTTCTGAGCAGCCTCCACACCCGAAGCGCTATCGGTACCGTCTCACGATTACGTAATCTAGAAATTCCGGACGACTATATTTCAGATAATCTTCTAGGAGCGATTGGACAAAGATTAGTTAGAAAGATTTGCGAGGAATGCAAAGAAGAGGAACCGCAAACCGATGAGATGTTATCCTTGTTCTACGATAAGAAGGAAAACGTAAAACACTATCACGGAAAGGGATGCGAATCTTGCAACGGCTCAGGATACAAAGGAATGATTGGCATTTATGAACTTTTCTTCCCTAATCAGGAAATCAGCACAGCTATAAGTAACGGAACTTCAGTCGCTGAATTAAATAATATGGCAAAGGAGCAGGGATTTGTACCACTCGTTGATAATGCACTCGACAAGGCCCATGAAGGCCTCACTTCACTAGCGGAAATATCACAGAGAATAGGGCCAAAGTTTGCCCACGCAAACTAAGAAAACTCTGTAATAATTCTAATTTTCATGAAATTAAATATCGATCTCACTACAGTTGCATTATTAGCGATATTCATGTCCCTCTCACTGTCATCAGGGCATGGAGAATCAGTCACCTACAAGGACGGAAAGAAAGCATGGAGTTACGAAAAAGTTCAGGTCCTCGGATGGGACCTGCACATTGAAAAATCAATCAGTAAAGACAAAGAACTCAACGACGTAATATTGAAGGAGGTGAGGGAAGGAATAGAACGATTCATTAAAATTGTACCATCCGATGCCATTAAATTCCTGCAAACAATTCCTATATGGGCAAGCGATGAACCAACTTACCCAATGAGAAAGAATGAGCGAGGAGTCATTCCATTTCATCGTGACAAGACCTGGCTCAGAGAGCACGAGCTTAATCCTCACATGGCGCCCGGAGTGCACATCGTCAATCCAAGGGCCGCTCTACTGGACCATAAAATTTTCGAGTGGGGCCCAATGACAATGCTTCACGAACTGGCACATGCATATCACAATGTAAAATTGGGCCTCAATAATCCTGACATCAAGGAATCGTATGGAAGCGCTATGGCTCGCGGCCTTTACCTCAAAGTTCCAGACAGAAAATTTAAAAATAAGAAAGTCAAAGCTTACGCAGCATCAAACAAAGAAGAATATTTCGCCGAAGTCACCGAAGCCTATTTCGGTAAAAATGATTGGTTCCCGCACAATAGAAAAGAACTCAAAGAATACGACCCAAAAGCATACCTAATGGTAGAAAAAGTATGGGGAGTAACTAAAAATACGCCATAACACCCATATCATTTGCAATTTCAATCTTGTGTTTAAAGAGAAATCTTCTTGTAATCTTATGAGAAGAAATGCCAGAAACAACAATAACAGCTAAAACTCAGACGACTTTTCCGGGATCGTCCATTCAAACACTACAAAGCGGAAAGACACTCGGTTCGTCCAGCGCCCAGATCATTAGCGACATGTCCAAGATGACTGGTCACAGTATCGAGAATGCGGCTCGAATCATGGACGAATTCTGGGACTATGTTGGTAATCATAGCGCTAACTGGAGAAAGGACACACACTGTCTGCAAATACCAAAGTTCGGCACCTTCATACTGAAGCCAAGATCGAAGACTTTTATCAAGAAACAAAAGATTGGGAAGATGAAGTTCTTCAAATCACAATTCATTTATCGTGACAAGGATGGCAAATGGATAAAAAACGGAAATGCAAAAGCACGAATCAACTTTTCACTGAGTCCTTCCATTGCTCTGGAATCATTACCCTCACCACCATTTGAACCTCCGTCGACCCAGTGGATCGAGAACTGGTCAGGCAAAGGACATTCTAGACTCTCATCTAAAAGAAGAATCTCAGTGTCCATCCATGAAACGACTGAGATCCCCTTGAAGGAAGTCCACGCACTGCTCAACTGTCTATTTCAAGCCACTCTGTTCGCGATAAAATCCAATGAGAAAGTCAATTTTGCAAAACGTGGTACTTTTATAAAAGGGAACAGAGTCAGCTTCAAAGCTCTTCCCAGCTTTGAAAGAAGATTTGGCCTCATCAGATGATCGCACAAACAAGTGCCTCTGTTCAAGATCTTGCATCAAGGATTGATGTTAGTGAAGAAGCAATTCAGTCAATGCTCCTCGACATTGAGTCACATTACAGAAAGTTCCCCATTCGCAGAACACACAAAAGGCCACGATGGATTAACGCGCCAGACACCGAGCTTAAAATTATTCAGAAAAAGCTCCTACAAAGAATCCTATACAAGATAAGACCCCACCCTGACGCGCATGGCTTTTACCCAGGCAAATCAATCCTCAGTAACGCTCAACCTCACTGCAACAAGAACTGGGTCATATCATTCGACGTCAAAGACTTCTTCCCAAGCACAACGCAGGAAATGGTGATAAAATCACTAATTCACGGAAAATTAGAGGTAGATCCTAATTTAATTTCTCAATTATGCTGCCTAAACATGACACTCCCTCAAGGAGCTCCGACCAGCCCGCACCTTGCTAACCTTGCATTCTACGAATGTGATCTAAAGTTAAAGGAATTCGCCCTCGACCATTCACTAAACTACACACGTTATGCTGACGATATGACATTTTCCGGAAATGAATTACCTGATAAAATCATTGAAAGGATCCGCAGAACATTGCTCACATCAAATTACCAGCTCGCTGAGAAGAAAACGAAATTAATGGGCCGAAACACTCAACAAAAAGTGACAGGGCTCCACGTGAATGAACGGGTCCTGCTGCCGAGATCTTTGAGGCGTAAGATCCGAGCAATCAAACACGACATCAAGACAAACGGAATCACGAAAGCAATCAGCAAGAGCACCCTAGTCAAAAGCGAGAGTGAGCTGCAGGGATTCTTCGCTCTTCAAGCCATGATCGAGAAGGCTTAATTAATTGAAACGGTAAAACCCCCGCAGAACCTACACCGGAGAACTGGTACTCTATCATTAAGCTTAAATTGCGAAGCAAAATTTTAGCTTAATGATTAAGTATGTTTTTACAGTAACGCTGTTACTGTAAAAACAAAAGTTCGTAGGTTACGTTTGTCTCACCGCGGCGGATCGCCGAAGCACGTTGCCATTGGTTTTTCAACTAACGACGTGTGTAAAGCTAGATTACTGCAGGAGTTTCCCGTTTTTTATATTATCCAGAAAAATTCAATGACTGGTCAATGATAAAAAGCCTCGCTCTGACCAATGGAAAGCTCATTATATCGTCATATGAAAAAGGTAATAAAAGTCCCTATCATTCTTATAGCATTTCTACTGTTAAGCTCAATAACTGCCTACTCTCAGGACAAACCCTTTGTTTCTTATCCTGAGAATATTTCGAACTATCTGAAACGAATTCAGAAAGGTGATCAAAAATATAAATACACCAAAGATAAAGATTTCAAGGATTGGCAAAACGGAGCAAGGACCGCACTCATAGAATTGATCGGACTCAAGAAAATGTCCATTAAACTAAAGGACCATGCCCCCTCAATTCAAATCGGACAAAAAGAGGAAGTAGAAGGAAAATTTTCACGGACCCTTTGCAAGATTGAAACCGAACCCGGAATCCATGTCCCTTTCTATCTTCTGGTACCATCAAATACGAATAAAAAACTCCCCCTAATTATTTGCCCGCATGGGCATGACGCTCAAGGCCTCCACTCGTATTCGGGCGCTTACGTGAACAAAGATCACCGAGAAAAAGTTTTAACAAAAGAAGGTAACATTGCAGAGCAGGCCGCATTGAGAGGAATGATCGCAATCGCACCCGCTACACGGGGCCTGGCAAATGAACTGATAGTCCCTGACCCTAGGGGAAGGCATGGGAACAGGCCGTGCCGGGCTCAACTCATGCACTGCCTCATTTCGGGTCGAACTCCTACCGCAGAGAGGGTATGGGATATGCAACGAATCATTGACTGGGCATGGAATCATCCGCTCGTCGATCAAAAGAAAATCATAATGACTGGCAATTCGGGGGGAGGCGTTCTGACAGCCTACACCGCAGCCATCGACAATAGAATC
>JAAZZC010000265.1 GCA_014239335.1 Verrucomicrobiales bacterium | reverse complement strand
TTTAGTAGAGATTCCGGTGTTGACGTAGACTAAAGAACTGTCATTTAACTCAAAATCGATTCCTGCTCTTGGGCTAGCAAATGAATAGTCGTTTTCGAGGTTTATTAGGGGAACCGGACCTGCTAGGCCAAACGCATTCCTATATATACCTTTCTCTACCTGATCTAATCTAAGTCCAAAATGCATTCCGGTTCTCTCAATTCCGTTATAGGTGATTTGACCAAACAAAGCATAAGCGTTCTCGCTTAAAATGTAATCAGTCGTTGTTGAGGCAGGTGCAAATCCACCACCAAATTGTGGCGGAAGTGGAATGATGAAATTTCTCTTTGTGTTGCCATCGAGCTCAGTTTCGCCGAAGTAAGCGCCGCCAGTCCATTCAAGAGTTGAGTTGTTGTTTGAGGAGAATCTGAACTCCTGAGAAATAGAATCTTGCTCTTGATATATTTTTGATTCGTTACCAGGATTTGGACCGAAATCTAAGTCGAAATGGTAAGGGCTAATTTCCCAGTTCCTTCGTGAAGTGACAGATAGAAAATTTAGCTCATCGCTTTCATAAGACATTCTGAGGGACTGGCTTTGAGCGTCCTGTTGAGATGAACCTCTGACGTCGGAATTTAAAGTGAAGGGGTCGGATCCTAATGACGTGAGCCTAGATATTCCATCATCGTAGTTGTCGTAGGACGCACTCAATGAAATTTCCCAATTGTCAGAAAGGTTCCAGTAAATTGATCCTGCGCCTGATCTATGCTCCTGATTGTCTGGAGATATTCCAAGTAATGAATTGTTTAAATATCCGTCACGCTCGAAGTACTGCCCTCCTAAGCGGAAAGAAAGAGTATTATCATCATTAAGTGGCCCCATAATATAAGAATCAAATGACTTGGAGTCATAGTTGGCAAATGACGAAGTGATAGAGCCTTCTAACACATTTGAAGGACGCTTAGAGACGATGTTAACGACGCCAGCATAAGAGTTGACTCCGAATAGGGTGCTTTGAGCTCCCCTCAATATTTCAACTCTATCAACTGCATGTAAAGGTGTGGTGTGTGAGAATATGTTACCTGATGGAACATCATCGACATATTGAATTACTGAAGGTGAACTAAAGAAAGGAGTATTTGTAAGGCCTCTCATGCTTGAAACATCGCCAAATGATCCGATTCCAGTATCTGTCTTTGAATAGTTTGGGATGAGATCAGCAAGATCTCGGTCACTGAATCTGTTCATAACTCCCAGATCAGTTCCACTAAATGCAGTTGCACTCATTGGCCATGATAGATATTCACTGAGATCGCCGTAAACATCGCTTTGCTCTAGTTGTGGAGCGTTCTGAGCGTTCGCCGTAAAGGCGAGGTAATAAATTAAATTAAGAATTAAAAATAGGGGCTTGGATTTCATTTATAGTGGTTTTTAAATTGTCTAAAAAAAACTGATCATAAAACAAATTAAATTATTTGTTTTTACATATACGTCCTCAGACAAAGTGTATATTAGTAATATTATTTTATATATTCGAGGAATAAATCATCAAATTGAATGACTTTTCCGGAGTATGCGGTTCCCCATAATGATGCTTTCCCTTGTCCAGGAGATCCTTCGTGAATGTGTGTAATCAACTCAGATTCCGGAGCTTTACTTTAATCAGACCAAGCAAAACCAGAGATTTTCCATGTTTTGCCCTCTTGCTGTATTTTCAGTCGCAGATTAACCCACTGATCCGGTGTCCATTTATAAGGAACGCTTTTAACGGGTTCTTCATTCTTGACCAGTTCAATAACTTTTTTGGAAGGTACTACTCTTAGCCTGTACCCAGATATTCCGTGAAGGCCTATTCCAAAGCGAGGATAGCTTCTTCTTTTTCTGAAACCCTTAATCTTAGCCTGAACGGAAGCTGACTTTTTAACAGAAGGGCCGAATATTACGGCATTTTCGGACAAGGGTTCAGCAGACATTTCTAGGTATCTACGGTTACCGGCTTTAGTTGAATCTGATGTTCTGACTTTAAAGATACCGTCGATTTCCATCATTCCTTTGGGGAATGAATCTATTTCAAGGGATTCAAAATCATTTTCATATTTCTCCTGTCCAAATATGAAGGAACAGTTAATCGATAATAGTAATAGTGTAAGTTTAAGATGTTTCATTCGCTGCGGATTCCTTGAATCAAATTGTCATTGAGTGATAAACGGGCGGAAATAATACAGAAACTAATACTTCCGATGCTGATAAGTAAAACAATCAAAAAGAGAAAATCAATTGGGAACTGCGCTCCTCTGCCGCTGATGTTTGGTGATATAGCAATGATTGAGGCTAAGATACCTGAGATGATTCCGAACCCAACTAAGAACAAGTGTTCAGAGATAAGCATTCGGATTAGGTTGGCCCTACGAAATCCAAGGGCTGTCATTATTGAAAGTTCTGACCTTCTTTCAATGACGCTTCTGGCGATTAACATTCCCACACCAAGAGTGCCTAGTAAAAGGCCCAGGCCACCTAGTGCACTGAAGATTGATATGTAAGTGTTCTGGACTCTGGTATATTCTGCTAATTTTTTATCTGAGCTCATAAATTCCATTCCTCTTTGCTCGAGGGCTCTAGTTACAGCACTAATCATTTCTGTTTCCGCTATTTTGTTTAGTACTGATGAATTCACCAAAAATATTTGATAGCCTGAGGTGCTGGGAAAATATTTGATGAAGTTCGATTCCGACATGATAAGATTACCCTGTAACGTGGAGTTTTCTAGTAACCCTACTACTTGTAATTTTAAGGGTTGTCCATTTTCAGCAGTGTAATCAATAAAGTCCCCAAGCTTTTTCTTCATTGCCCACATCACTGAGGCTTTATCCCCAATGACAGGAACAGTGTTATGAGGTGTCTCGGTATTAAGTATGTCCCAATTAGATTTGTTTTTAGTCCGGGTGTCATTGAGTGGCGCAAGGACCGAAGCGAATCGGAACGCCTTATCTGCTATTAGAGGCTCAGGGTTAACTCCGAGAACTCTTGGTTTAATTGCATGATTAAGGTTTTGGCAGCTAGCCTCCTCTCCGTCTTTAATGACCCTGAAAGGAACAAAATTTATTTCGTTTGCCGTGAATTCTTCAAAACCTAAATTATCCCGTTCTTTTGCGTCGTTTAAATCCTCATATATTGGAAGAGTTGATTTAGCAAAGAACTCATATCCTCCGGTCCCAGATTCGTTACTGCTATCATTTGTTGCGCCACTTAACCGGAATGCGTTAACTGAAATTATAAGAAATACACCTGATGCTACAGTGGAAGCGACTGCTAAAGATCGCCCCAATCTTCTTGCCGCATTCCTTCGAGCGATGCTATTGAGGCTACTTTTTTTGCTTCTAGTAGATATAGAGAGTGTCTTCAGGTAATAAGAAAAAACTTGAATGAACCCGCATAGAAAAAAGAAACCTGCTCCAAAAAATGATCCTGCAAGCTTTTCCCCCTCTGATCCAGATCCTAAAGCTACGCAACATGCACCCATGGAGAAGCTTAAAATTATAAAGATGTTATTGATGAGTCTGGAGTTCTTTTTTGCTTTTTTCGTGTCGTGGGTGTTTAGCCCAATGCCATTTGAAGAAGCTAATAAAACTCTTGGTGCTTGAGATGTGATTTTGTTAACAGCCAGTCGTATCACAATCGAAGCGAATAGGAAGATTCCCAATGTGCCGTAAATTAATGAGTCTAATTTAGCATCAAAGACAAATTGAACGCCTGCCGCTGCATCTATCCAGATACTGCTCAAGGCCATGAGTGTCACTTTTGTGTACATGTAACCTCCTGATGCTCCCAATAAAGATCCTAAGAGAGCAGAAATTAAAAATTCAATTAAGAGAAGTTTTCTTAATTTCTTTTGCGTGAAACCAATGGCACCAAGAGCCCCTAGTTGAGTTGTTCTAGATTCTACGGCGAATAAGCAAAGCATTAATGAAAGTAACAATGCCGCGAGTATGAGAAATCCGCTAAGTGAAGCAAATAGGGAGCCGAAATTTAGTGCATTTGAAACAGACCGTTCAGCTTCATTTTGGGGGTAACGTATTTGCATCCCTAGATCAGTGAGTTTTAATTTTGGTGAGATCAACTCGTGAAAATTTTCAGGGTTGAGTTTACTCACAAGAAGGGATGTTGTTTTGCCGAATCTGTTGCCCCAATAAATTCTAGCTAAATCAATGGGAATAAATATTTTTGGTGAAGCACGGTACATGTCCCAATACTTTTCGTCTTCTTGCCGGATCTTGCTTGTATCAAGCGGTAGTCCGCTCTCCCAACTTGAGAGTGTCTTGGCTGTCTTTAATCCAGGAAATTCAGGAACCCATTGCATTCTTAGTCCAGGGTTATCTGCAGGGATTATTGATGTGACCTTTAATTGCTTCTTATCTGATAGATCTTCGAGTCCTTTCTCATCTAGCCCATCCCCTACAGTTGTAAACTCTCTTGTATTAATCACCGAGAAGTAACTAATATCGATTGTATCACCTACGCCGATATCTAGACCTCCCTTCTGTGTGTCATCTGATAACCAATGGTGTATGCATACCTCATTTTCACGTGGGACTTTAATTCCAAGTAGCTTTGCTGATTGAGGACCGATTCCGGTTCCTACGGAATAAGGGACTGATTTTTCTTTAACTCGAATATCGTTAATAAGATATGAGAGTATGGGCTCGGCAGTGTTATCTACTGCCATGATTGTCGCTTCAACTTTATCGCTTATAAAAACTCTATCACTTTGGAATGTTGTGAAATTAATGTCAGAATTGGTGTCAGAAATATAATCAAGTTCAAGGTCACGATAAGACCATGAATCCTGGATTGCTTCCTGAAAGGTATCAGATGATGATGAAAGTATGAGGTTTGCCCTGTCTTCTTTTGAGAGTTTTTCTTGTAATACTTTCAAAGGTATAAATACATTTAAGGCAGAGCTTTTGTCTGCACTGAGGCTGAAGGTGCCTCCATCTTCAGCGCTTACAATATGAGTAATTTCAGAAGAAATTGCAGCCAGTTTGCCTGACTCTCCCGACAGGGGTGCATCGCGTGATACATGGCCTGGCATTTCAACTTTTATAATAATTTGATCACCTATTTTTAATTTCTTTTGTTCAGCGAGGGCACTCCCTATGGCTAAAAAGTTATTATCATTAATAGTGAGTTTATGATTTGAATTGCCTGCTAATTGCCAAAATACATTGTCAATTCCGTAAACATTTATTCGATTTACTCTTTTTGATTTGTCAGGGGTATTTAATGTCCCTGGTACATTTATAGCGGCAGATATAATATTCTTTTGTATCGATTTCTTAACTTTTGCAGCTAACACCGTGGTAAAAAAACGATCTCCGGCGATCAGTGCTGATTTGACTAAGCCAATCCTCTGAAAGGCAGAATTTCTGAGTGTTTGATCAACTGAATCTCCAACAAATAGTGATCCAGTGAGTATTGATGATGCAAGCGTTACACCCAAGCAAAGGCATATGGAAATTTTCCAATAATGTAAAAATCCCCTAAGAGCTAATCGAATTATTGTCATTAGACTTCAACGATACTAGCACTTTCGAAGGCTAGATTTCTTTCCATGCGGGATGCGTTTTTGTCATCATGTGTAACTAGGATAAGGGCCGTATTCTGTTCATCACAAAGTTGCAGTAAAAGGGTAATTAATTCTTCTCCCCTTTCGCGGTCAAGGGCTCCAGTGGGTTCGTCAGCGAGGAGAACCTCAGGCGAGTTGATCATTGAGCGAACGACGGCGACTCTTTGCATTTCGCCTCCAGATATCGCTGAAGGCATTTTATGTGCATGTTCGGCCATTCCTACACTTTCAAGTAATTGA
>JAAZZC010000243.1 GCA_014239335.1 Verrucomicrobiales bacterium | reverse complement strand
TTAATTCGATTAATGTCCAACCCTGTGACCTCCCAGGCTCTCCTTTTAACGGCTCCGATATTAACTCTTGCGCGTATGCCGTCAGCTCGAAGCTTAGAAAAGATAGCGCCCTCATAACCCTCAGCTTTAAGTTGATCAGTATCTACAGTGGTTCCTTGCCATCGAAACTCATCAAAATTACTACTTACTTCAAGCTCGTTGTTGATTCGGTTCTCAAGTGATATTTTAAAACTTTCACTCTTCAAATACTTATTGAGAAACAGAAATACGACGAACGAAAAGAGAACAAAACCAATAAATAACGTAAGACAAAAAAAAAGTATAACTCTCGCGCCTTTGCGAAACCTATTTTTATCTGTTATCTTTATGTCAATTTCAGGCATCCGTCTTAGTGTAAACTACACAGCCAATTACAAAACTTCACCATTAAATTTATTTTGCCACAACTAAAGTAAACAACCCTCATTTATAACAAGATCGTGTTAAAACTTAACAAGGTAAGCTTTGCCATCAATGACAATGGAAATGAAGTGCACTTAATAAAGGATGCCTCAATTTCAATACCCCCTGGCAAATTCATGGCTATTGTCGGACCCTCTGGTTGCGGAAAAACAACACTGCTGAAAATCATTGCTGGAATTAATGAGGAAAGTTCAGGAACAATAACTTGGGGCGGTAGGAATTTATCAGAAGAGGATCTGGCCGCTGCAGAAGTCGGCTACGTACCTCAGTTCGGTATAGCTTTCGACGAACTCACTATTGAAGAGAGCATCGGATATGCATTGCGCCTTCGTGTGAACCAAAAACAAATAGCAATTCAATCAGATCTTGTTGCCACTATAATTGAACAAGTTGGGCTAAAAGAATTATCTGACAGAAGAGTTAAAGTGCTATCTGGAGGCCAAAAAAGAAGGCTCAGCCTAGCACTTGAACTCGTCACTAATCCTACACTATTGCTATGCGATGAAGTTACTAGCGGATTGGACCCAAGGTCAGAAAAAGAAATAGTAAACTTGCTGCATTCATTATCCCAAAACAATGAAAGAATTGTTGTTAACGTTACCCATAGCCTAAACCATCTGGATTTGTATGATATCATCTTAGTTCTTTACGAGGGACGCGTTGCCTACCAAGGCCCCCCAGACAAAATAACACATTATTTTAGCGTCGAATCAGCTGAAGAAATTTATCCTCTACTCGCATGTAGAGAATCTCATGAATGGCATAACTCATGGAATAAACACAAGGACACATACTTAATTGAAGATGAGGACACGAAGTACGAAATTAAATCAGTCCAGTCCAAGCCGTCTCCGAGCCCAGTATCTCAATTTTATGCACTGATTTCCCGGAGGTTTAAAATATTCACCCGTGATAAAACACAATTAATTCTTCAGGCGGCAATGATTATCGGATTCCCAGTACTTGTTATTGTATTCGGATTGGACGGTATAACACAACCAAAAACGCTATCCTCCAATAACACTGGAAGTATAATTGAACAGTTCAATCACCAAGTCTCAGTGTCTGAAAGTCAAATAAAAACAGGATCCCTCATCTCAGGACTCATCATGTTTCAAGTAATACTGCTGACTCTTATCGCCTCTAATAACTCAGCACGTGAGATCGCTGGAGAGCGTGAAATATTTGAAAAGGAGAGATTCGGCGGACTCAACACCGCCAGCTATATTGGGAGTAAGATTGCATTTCTTACAATCTTAGTCCTCATCCAGTCCCTATGGATGGGCATATTTGTACAAATATGTATTCCTACACTTCCAGGTTCACCTTTAACTAGACTCTTAATACTTTTCCTCGTTACAGCTGCAATGACATCAGTCTGCTTAGGAATATCAGGTTTGATGAAAAATCCTGAACAGAGCTCATTAATGTCGATATATCTTGTCGGATTTCAGCTTCCGCTATCGGGCGCGATATTGGCATTACCTCAATGGTTAGAACCATTTTCACAGCCATTTATTTCTGCTTTTTGGGCTTGGTCGGCTAACTTGGACATCATGACTGGAGGTTATTTCGGACAATCAATTCATGCGGTAACAGAAGAATCATCCCTTCAGCCACTCAATATTTGCATTGCATGGTTAAGTGTACACATTTTAACGGGAATATTCGCAGCTTACGCAGGAACCAAAAGACCTCAATGGTGATCTAACTGCAATAAACTACTGATTAATCTACGAATTTGTAATTATACAACATCGATATATTGTTTTGTATTAATGGCAAGACGTGCACAGAAAGGGATTAACAAACTGATCATAGCAATATTTGCTTTGGTTATAGTCAGTGCAGGTTTTCTGATCGTCAAAATTATAGGTAGCCCAAAAGACTCAATGAGGACCGTCACTCAGTTAAATGTATCAGATTACATCAAAGAAGGAACTTCATTAGCTGGCACTGAAGGAATTGTGACTGGCGTCGTCGCCGAAAAATTAAGATGGACTCCCGATCGTGGAGAAATCATATCAGTTGCAGTCAACCTAGATAAGAATCAAGAACTTATTCCAATAATGGTCCCCCCTGAATTCAAAAACGTCAATATTGCTAGGGGTGATAAATTCACATTCAAAGTTGAGGTAGGAAAAGAACAGATACTCACAACTAAGGACCTGAAGCGAAGATAACATTATGTTTTCTAATCCAAAAACAAAATTAGCCAATTTGGTAACTGCCATAATTACATATGGAGTAACCTTAACTGCCAATTCTCAAGTTCTTACTGGGCCAGCTGGCAATCAAACCAACAAATCGACTACTACAAGACCTGACGGCACAACGATCGTCAATAACGAACCCGAACGCTCTAAACAACCTTTCCTTGGAACTGACCTCCCTGTTTTTAATCCTGGAACTGAAATCTTCAGTTGGGACGGACAAAATTGGAACATCAACAATAACAGGTTAATGCGAGCACGGTTCGAAAAATACCTTAACGCTCCAGCTGATAGCACTGAGGATGACAATGAATACCGCTCAATCATTAAAACTATCCTTGATGAACTTTCACCGCATAAAAAAGGAACTGGGCACCTTCAGCGCGCTGTTGCAATGCTTCCAAGGGCTTCCAATTACAGGATAGATTCCAATCTCTGTGATTCACTCTCACAAGCTATACTAGGAGTCTATTATGGACAAAAAAATGCCGTAGCCTTAGCAAGATCTAACAAAGCACTGGAACAAGAAAAGAAATTGTTAAACTGGAACTTTGAGGTCGCCACATCTGAAAAACTTATAGATGAGGCCAAAAAGAGAGGCGCTGCTGGCAAAGGAAGTGAAAACAAACAACAAGACACAGTGAAGAATGTATCCACCGCAGGAAGAGTCGCAGGTTACGTACAAAGATTAGCAGAAATTGAAACCCTAAGGTTAGCAAACAAAGCAAAAATTGGTATATCCGAAGTCCAAGCAAAAGTAGAGTACCAAGCTCTCATCCTCCAGTTTGCGGTACAACGGAGATGGGAACACGTTCTTATCGCCTCAAGAATTTACAGGAGATTATTTAGAGATGGAGATGGACTCATTGACATTAAAAAAGACTCAGACGCTGATAAGATGCTTGCCAAAGGCCTAGGATTAAGCCCCACAGTTACATCATTAGATATGTTTGCCAATGAAGTGATTCGTGATGTTGATGAAGGAGTCATGGCTTTTGATTTCCTTGCAGAGAAGAATGAGCTGGAGACAGCCTCTAAGCGATTAGCTGAATCGTTTTTTGTGGGTGAATATTTACCTAAGATTAGAACTCTTGACCGAGAAAAAAAACAAAAAGTTCAATACTTTGTTCGCGATGCCGACGCTCTGTTAAGCGCGATGGAAGTTCGAGACTATGAGACAGCTTCAGAATTAATTGAGCGTATGAAAACCAAAGCCGTCGATTTTAATTACTCGAAAGCTAAAGCTGGAGTTGAGTTTTATACGAACTTAAGTAACTCCAGTTTGTCACAGGCTAAAATCGCAGCTCAACAAAATGAAATGGAAGAGTACAAGAGGCAAATAAAAATAGCCATAGAGTCATGGCCTTTGAACCCTAAAATCAAAGAACAAAATGATTTGTTCGCTTCTATTGCAGACATTCAAGTAACAACTTTAAACGAATTAGATACACTCCTTGCTCAGGGAAATAACAGAGAAATTATGAAAAACCGCGGTCGTTTTATTGCGGCAGCCCACAACGATCCTAAACGCTCAGAGCAATTAGAAAAGGTATTAAACAGTGTCTTAAGTCTCGAACAAGAAATCGCTAAAATCAAAGGTCTCCGAGAGAACAAGAACCCTTGGGGCGCTTGGGAAATTGCACGCTTAGCACAAGAGTCTTATAGCGATGACAATGATCTTCTTAAATTGTCGGTTAAATTAAATGAAGAAGTTTCTTCTTTTGTCCATGTCCTGAAAAAAGCTGAAAAACTTGAACAACAAAAACATTCAGGCATGAGCTTAACATGGTACCTTAAAGCCAAAGACATCTATACCCAAAGTACATATGCTAATGATGGCATTAAGAGGCTCCT
>JAAZZC010000242.1 GCA_014239335.1 Verrucomicrobiales bacterium | reverse complement strand
GTATAATCCTTATAAAGAGCCTTCTTATCAGATCTGAGTTCCGAATAGTTTTTCCTTTCCAAGCTAAGTAATTTTAATTCCCCGTCAGAGCGCCGTTCCCATTCACAAACCCATTCTGCATGAGCTTCCTTGTACTCACCAAGATGATCAACAATGAGCGAAGTCTTAAATGATCCTTCCTGGCTGGATATCTCGACCACTTTAAGGTAATTGCCGGAAGGGAACTTCTTAGGCAATTCTAATAAGGACTCAATGAACTTTGTTTTTCCAACATGACGCTCCTCGTCAACCCCTTCCCACAGCGAAATCTCATTGGACTTTGATAAGATTTTTTCGACAGAAGAAGGGACCAATTTCATCCCACGAAAATCATCACCTATAAACTTCTCCGCATCGTCCGCAGATAAAAGCATTCTCTTAAATGAACTCTCTATTTCAGCAGTGACCTCTTCAGTTCTCCATGAAGAATTAACATTACGAATTGAAGAAGGTTTAGAGTAAACGGCGATCCCTGCGCCTCCTTCTGAAAATTTCCTGTCAGCGCCTTTGAACTTTTTCTTATTTAAATCGACAAGGTCATTGCTTGCCGGAGAGCTCAGAACTTTCTTTCTAGATTTACTCCCACACCCGAGAAATAAATATAATGAAGTTAATAGAATGACAAATCGAACCACCAGCACACCAAATCTTTATGCCAAGCATCACTCAGGTCAATAAAACTGAGCATTTTATATTAATTAGTTATACTAAAGCTGGGGAACTTTCCAAACTGGAATCCCTCCCTCATCCACTTGTTCACGGTACCAAACATGGTATGGCCTGACGGGTGACATTGGAGCCGTCTCATTAACCATCAATGGTCTAGCCTCTTTCCAGAAAGTTTCATATGCAGCTCGCATTTTCTTAACGAGAGCAGGCTTCTCTTCCGCAATGTTCACTTTCTGACCAGGGTCCTTTTCCATATCAAACAGAGCCTCACCCACTAGCCGATACCTTTGATTTCTTACAGAGAACGCCTTCCACATATGATCATTAGGTTCTGATCCTGTCTTCCAACGTGCTTTCTGAGAGAATAAGTATCGGTCAGCCCAATCCGCTTCAGGATTTTCGATAAGAGGAAGAATACTACGACCGTCGACTTGATTCTTTAAATCCTCACTCAACTTGAGGCCAGCCAACTCAGCAAATGTCGGAAATATATCTATATGAGCTGCCATTTTTTGAACGCTTTTATTTTCCTGCACTTTCCCTTTCCAGCGAACAAAAAACGGGACCCTCACTCCACCTTCCTCGACGCTTCCCTTCAGACCCTTTTGCCCTGCATTATAAAAAGGATAGCCCTTAGCGACTTCTTTCCCGCGCCGACCACTGCCACCACCTGTCATCCCGTTATCAGACATAAAAATTAGCATCGTATTTTCATCCAATCCCCACTCAGATATTTGTGCTGAGAGCCTCCCCACATTCTCATCAATGTTCTCTATCATTCCGTAAAATCCTGCCTGAGCATTACCGAATCCTATGTCCTTGAACCGTTTGGTGTTACTCGGAGGCGCAATGAATGGGCCATGAGGTGCGTTCGTGGTGATGTATGCAAAGAAAGGCTCGTCCGCCTCTTTTATTTTTTTTATCCACCCAAGAGCCGCAGTAAAAAACAAATCAGTGCAGTATCCCTTAGTTTTCACAAACTTTTCATTATGACGAATCACTGGGTTAAAATATTTGTTCCCTGGGGCATCTGCACAGCTGCAGGCATAGGATTGACCAATGCCTCCAGCGCCATGAATGAAAACCTCATCAAAACCTCTATTATTTGGTTGGTACTTAGCCTCATCACCTAAGTGCCACTTCCCAAATATCCCAGTATTGTACTTCGCTTCTTTAAGGTGCTGAGCAACCGTTACTGTACCAAGCGACATCCTTTCCCGCTCAAGTATGGTATGAGTGACTCCATTCTTAAGGGGATGCCTTCCTCCCATTATGGCTGAACGCGTAGGTGAACAGGTAGGACTGACTAAAAATCTCTCAAACCTAGTGCTCTGGCCATGCATGCGATCAAGGTTTGGAGTTTTAATCCATGGGTGTCCATTCGCGCCGATAGGACCATATCCTTGATCATCAGTTATTATTAAAATGATGTTTGGACGTGAACCCTTTAATCCTGAAGCCTGAGAGGCTAAAATAAATAAGGGGAAAATAAATAATATTATTGAGTAAATCTTCATCTGATATTTTTCTTAGTTTATTAATCGACTTTTAACCGATATCTTCCAGCCGCTTTACGCAAGCTAACATTTTCACCAAACGTTTTCCTTAGTTTACTTGTTTTTAAAGTGTCTTCCACTGGCCCCGCTTCAACGAACTCTCCATCATTAAGTAATGCCGCATGTGTGATAGTAGGAATTATTTCTTCTACGTGATGAGTCACTAGCACTAACGTTGGGGCTCCTCTCTTTCGAGAAGCGAGTCTGTTAACAAACTCTAGGAAATCTTCTCTCGCGACAGGATCAAGGCCAGCGCATGGCTCATCAAGAATTAGTAATTTGGGTTTGCACATTAATGCTCTTCCTACCAGTGTCCTCTGCCTTTCACCTTGAGATATGACTCCCCAAGACCTGTTCCTCAAATGCTCTACTTCTACTTTCCTGAGAGCCTTCTTTGTCGCTTTCCTGTCATCCCTAGGGATCTTACCCCAATGATTAATCATTGCATTCTTACCACTTAAAACCACTTCAAATACAGTTTCCGAAGGATCTATTTTCTGAGCAACGCTCGCGCTAACGACACCAATTCTTTTTCGCAATTCACTCCAAGCGACATCCTCATCCCCAACAATAACGTCTCCTCTCGTGGGTGTCACATAACCCGCCATTGACATTAGGAGAGTAGTTTTACCTGAACCATTTGATCCAAGTAGGACCCACTGTTCCCCACGTTCGATTTTCCAGGAAATCTTGCGCAAAACAACACGGTCATAACGCACTGTCAGACCTTTAATTTCAACAACCGGTTTCGGTTTCCTCTTGAACTTAACTTTCTTAGACTTTTTAGCGCCCATTGAAGTATCTTTTTTATCAAACTAACAAATCATTAGCAAGATCACTCATTAAAAAATAATACGAATCATGAAATGATGTCATGAAGCACATGACCATGTACATCCGTTAACCTCATATCCCTACCACTGAATCTATATGTACTACGCTTATGATCAACTCCGAGCAGATGCAGCATCGTTGCATGGAGGTCATGTATTTCAGCTTTTCCTTCAGTGACATGGTATCCAAATTCATCAGTCTTACCGTAGACTGTCCCTCCCTTAATTCCTCCTCCAGCCATCCACATTGAATACGCAAAAGGATGATGGTCCCTCCCGTTACTTCCCTGAGCGAAAGGGGTTCGACCAAATTCACCGGCCCAAACAACTAGAGTCTCTTTTAGCATGCCTCTCTGCTCGAGGTCCTCCAATAAAGCAGAAATGGGCTGATCCACTGCCCTCGAGTTATCTTCATGATTACGCTTAAGGTTACCATGCGCGTCCCATCTATCATGGCCGCAATTAGGACATGTCAGCTCTATGAAACGGACTCCCCTCTCCACTAATCTACGCGCCATCAAACATTCCGATGCAAAAATACGTGTCTTATCATACTTATGATTCATCCCATAAAGCTCCTTCATGGAATCCGATTCATTCGACAAATCGGCTAGCTCAGGCACTGAATTCTGCATCCGAAATGCCATCTCATAATTCTTGATAGCTGACTCAATCGCGTCCTGACCCCCAGTAAGATTAGACATTCCCTTATCGAGTTTAGCAACTAAAGCGAGCTTCCTTTGCTGATGACTAGAATTAGATTCTCGGCGCTTAATATTCGCGACCGGTGACGCTTGAGGCTTAAAGACTGAACCTTGATAGGCTGCAGGCAAAAAACCACTATTAAAGTTATCAAGTCCTCCAGGAGGAGTGAGACCTCCATTCACTACAACAAATCCTGGCAAATCTTTACTCTCACTACCAAGACCATAGGTGACCCATGAACCCATGCTGGGCCGACCTTGAACTCCGCTACCAGTGTGTAAAAAATAATTAGCATTCGTGTGCTCAGAGAATTTTGATGTCATTGAGCGGACCACGGCAAGCTTATCAGCATGCTTGGCTATATTAGGGAAAAGGTCGCTGATCGGAATTCCGCTCTTGCCGTACTTCTTAAAGCCCCAGGGACTAGCCAAAATTTTCCCGTTATTATTGAACTGTGTCGGAGCAACCTTAAAGAACTTGGAAGGATCCTGACCATTATGCTCTTTCAGTAAAGGCTTTGGATCGAACGAATCCACATGCGAAACCCCGCCATCCATGTAAAGAAAAATGATACTCTTCGCTTTCACTTCATGGTGAGTGCCTATCATTCCTTTACCATTAGAAGCTAATGCATTTTGCATCAAAAGAGCATCTAACGCGAAGGCCCCAAACCCAATTCCTGAACCCTTTAATAAATCTC
Organism: Verrucomicrobiales bacterium; assembly: GCA_014239335.1. Taxonomy (GTDB): domain Bacteria; phylum Verrucomicrobiota; class Verrucomicrobiia; order Verrucomicrobiales; family DEV007; genus EC70. The sequence continues at coordinate 2,186 of JAAZZC010000242.1, read as the reverse complement.
TGCGACTCAAAGGCTGCGGTCTAAATTTATTGCAATGCATAAGTCTAATTTATCTTAAAAATATAAATTCTTTCGTATTAAAAATCACATGAGAAAAATCCGTTAATTTCTGCACGTCCACTTTCTCCTCACCAAGAAATTCCAAAGCTGCACCTAATTCTTTTTCACTAGGAACTCTCGCAAAAGCCTTCATGTACATTCGATCTACTATCTGAGCGGCATTTAATTTAGCATCAGTTAAGCTCTTCGCCCATATAACAGATTGCTCATGAACGAACGGATCATTCATCATTATGAGTGCCTGAGCCGGGACGTTAGAAACTGTCCTTTTGCCCATACTGCTAAATGGGACAGGAGTATCAAATGCAAGCATCATCGGAGACAGGAAGTTTCTTTTCACTGAAACATAAAGACTTCTTTTTCCCTTACCGTCTAGGGGACCCCCTCGGGGACGGCCCCTCCCCGTCATGAAATCCGTCAAATGGACCGGCACAGAGCCTCCATCACAGAAAATTTTATCATCTATTCTTCCTGAAACCATGAGAATACTATCGCGAATAGATTCACCTTGAATCCTTTTTAGGTTTGCTCTGTGAAGGAGGATGTTTTCAGGATCCGCTTTGGACCCCTCAGGATTAGTCGTACTGGACTGCTGGTATGTCTGCGTAAGGACCATTCTTCTTATTGCCCTCTTAATGGACCAATCATCACCCATGAAAGAAGAAGCTAAATGATCTAACAAATCAGGGTTCGAGGGTCTCTTTCCTAAGACTCCAAAATCATCGGTAGATGGAACGATTCCCCTTCCAAATAAATGATGCCACAATCTATTTACGAATACTCGTGCCGTTAAAGGATTATTAATATCGGTGACTTGCATCGCGAGAGACAATCGGCCACTACCAACTAGTGGGACTTTCTCTTTCTCTCCGCCTAGCGCAGTAAGAAATCTTCTAGGAACCTCGTCTCCAAGTCTTTTATGATTTCCTCGTAACAATACAAACTCATTTTCTTCGGTCCCGTCACAAAGCGCCTGAACTTTGCGCGGAGCAGGAACTTCACCACAAAGCTTAGAAACTTCTTTTCTTAGTCTTAATGTTTCATCACCATTATTTTCATTATCGACACCGCATGAAACTCCCCAAGCAAGGAACTTCTTTCCATCCTCATCTATTTTTGATGAACTCTCATTGATCGAACGCTTCCACAGCCATCCATAAGCAATAGCAAGGTCTTGGACAGAATGAATCTTATCATTAGAGGCTATTTTATACGCGATGGCGGAAGCGCCTGACTTAGGCGCTCCGCCGTCAGAAAACCAAATCTCGTCGACATCAAAATAACCGTCCCCATGATCTATGTATTCAATGTGCGCCTTGTGACCCTTATACATTTTCAAGTCCCTACCTTGAGTCATCCAATTATTATGGCCATCAGTGTTTGGATCATTTAATCTTGTCCCGCCAAATAAGAGCCCGTTATAAGGCTCCATATAATAACCATCTATAATCACACGAATACGAAGGCCTCCTTTCCTGGCCCCGAGGCGGTGATGAATCTGATTATGTGAAATTGTAAATGTTGGGGAACGAAGAACTCCCTGCAGCTTGCCACCTAATCTCCCACCATTGGCGCGTCCAGGAACGGCCGCTTTACCATCAGACTGGACCCATTCGCCTGGTTTAGTTGGCGCATCCTCAAAAGCTTCTCCATGAACTAACCATCCAGATTCCTTGTAACTACTTTCAGAAAAGTCCGCGAACTTAATACTGTCCTTCGTTGACTCGATGTGCTGTTTCTGTTGATCTGCTAATCTCCGTTTGACCGTTTCCATTTTCTTATCGAAAAGGACTGGGGTTAAATTTTGATTTGCATCAATGAACTGTGACCAAACAAATAGCGGATGCTCAGGGTCCTTAATTTTAGGGTCTTTGACCGCTTCAATCCATCGATTCAGTGTAAATTCTGAAATTTTATACCTCTTAAGAACTTCACTTAACGGCACTCCACTGATCGCTTCCTTCGACGCCATTAGGTACAGAGCTATCTTATCTGGAGATACATTCTTAGTAAAAGAATCTAAAGAAATACCATCCAACTGTGACTTGAGTTTCTTTATTTGTGAAATCTTAGATTCGATCGAGTCTCCCGGATCAAGGAAAGCCTCCTGACGGCGTGAGCTTTGT
>JAAZZC010000093.1 GCA_014239335.1 Verrucomicrobiales bacterium | reverse complement strand
CAGGGTTTCGTGGCGCACTAACCAGGGCAATCAATCAATACGCGAAAACCAATAAACTATTAAAGGACAAGGACCCTGCACTATCCGGAGACGATGTCAGAGAAGGTATCGTTTGCGTAATAAGTGTTAAGATGCCAAATCCACGGTTCAATTCTCAAACTAAGGCCAAGTTAGTTAATACTGAAATTGAAGGAGTTGTGGGTTCAGTTGTCTATGAAGGACTGCAAAGTCACTTCGATGAAAATCCTGCAATTGCTAAGCTGGTTATTGAAAAGGCCGTGAATGCAGCCAGAGCGCGAGAAGCTGCAAGAAAGGCAAGAGAAACAGTTAGAAAATCTGTTTTGTCTGGTGGGGGATTACCGGGAAAACTCGCTGATTGTTCTGAACGAGACCCTGCAAAATCTGAAATTTACATTGTCGAGGGTGATTCTGCTGGAGGATCTGCTAAATCAGGCAGAAATAGAACAACACAAGCAATACTACCACTGAGAGGCAAAGTAATTAATGTCGAGAAGGCCCGTCTCCATAGGGCTCTTCAGAATAAGGAAATACAAGCGATGATAACTGCCATTGGCGCAGGCATCGGTGAAAGTTCAGGCGATGAAGATATAGAGGGATCATTTCAGCTTGATAAGGTCAGATACCACAAAGTTGTAATAATGACTGATGCTGATGTTGACGGATCACACATCAGAACTTTGCTTCTAACATTTTTCTGTCGCCATATGCCAGAATTGGTTAAAGCGGGCTACTTGTATATAGCTCAGCCTCCGCTTTATAAAGTCACCAGAAAAAAGAGGGAGGAATACATTGCTGATGATATTGAATTAAATGAAATCTTAATTTCACTAGGTTCCGAAGAAGTTCGGTTACGTCGGGCAGGTACTGAGGAATACTTGGAAAAGGATTTATTAAAAAGTGTACTAGATTCACTTTCACAATTAACTAGGTTCGTTAACACGCTTGAGGGGCATGGCGGTAACTTCAAGGAACTATTAAATAATGGGAAGGATGGACATTTCCCACAATATATGGTCAGGGTTAGAGTAGGAAACGAAGAAGAAATAACCTATTTTAGTGACGAGAAATCACTCTTGTCATTCTGCCAGAGCAATAGAGATCTGAGATTACTTAATGAGGAGCTCACTGAAGAGGAGATTGAGGCTTATCGTGAAGCTTTTGAAGGGGTTCAAAGACGGGCGATTAAATATGAATTACATGAATCCGTTGCCATAGGAAAAATCTTAGAGAGGTTAAATGAATTGGGCCTGAAGACAGACCCATTCTACTCTGACGATCTTCCAATTTATGAACTCGTTGAAGGTGAAGGTGATCAAATGATTGTCGACCCTGTTTTTAATCTTTTTGAAATCTTGGACAGGATATTAGATATCGGGAAACGCGGCATGAGGATACAAAGATTCAAAGGCTTGGGAGAAATGAATGCTAAAGAGCTGTATGCAACTACCATGGATCCCGAGACAAGGACCTTTTTAAGAGTTCAGTATGATCATGAAAATCTTGAAGACGCTAATGATATGTTTGATGTCTTAATGGGTGATGTTGTCGAGCCGAGGAAACGTTTCATTGAGGATAATGCGCTCAAGGTACAAAACCTGGATGTGTAATTAGCGCACCTAACCAAATTTAAGAATATATAATGTCTGAGGACAAAATAAAACCAATTAAAGTAGAGGTTGAGATGTCGAAATCCTTCTTGGATTATTCGATGTCAGTGATCGTGTCACGAGCACTTCCAGATGCACGTGACGGGCTGAAGCCCTCTCAAAGGAGAGTGCTTTATGCAATGCATCATGATCTCTCGCTTTCAAAAACTAAACCTCACTTAAAGTGCGCAAGAATTGTTGGTGAGACAATGGGTAAATACCACCCTCATGGTGACGGATCTATATACCAAACAATGGTCAACATGGCTCAGCCATGGACCATGCGTGAGACCCTCATTGATGGTCAGGGTAATTTTGGATCCGTAGAAGGCGATTCTCCAGCCGCCATGCGATACACCGAAGCTAGGCTTACTGAATTAGGCTCATCTATGATGTCTGATCTAGAAAAAAGTACAGTTGACACGCAAGAAACCTATGACGGCAACTCTCAAGAGCCTGAAGTTCTTCCGGCCTCAATACCCAATCTTCTCGTAAATGGCGGAACAGGCATTGCTGTAGGTATGGCCACCAATATTCCCGCACACAACTTGGGTGAGGTCATCGACGGAATATGCGCAAGGATAGATGATCCAGAAATATCGATCGAAGGCATTAAGCAGCATATCAAGGGTCCAGATTTCGCCGGCGCTTGCGAAATTAGAGGCTACAAAGGAATTGATAATT
>JAAZZC010000239.1 GCA_014239335.1 Verrucomicrobiales bacterium | reverse complement strand
CCGTCACTGAGTCCATCCTTATCAGTGTCGGAAGAATTGGGATCAGTGCCGGAAACATTGACTTCATGTCCGTCCTTGATCCCGTCCGCGTCAGTGTCTGGCAAGTTGGGATCAGTGCTGTAGGTGAATTCGCTTCCATTGATAAGCCCATCAGAGTCAGGGTCTCCATTCTCATTTTGAAGAAGATCAGGGAAATGACTCATTTCCCAAGTGTCAGGCAATTCATCGTTATCTGAATTGTTCGGCAGGAAGAGCCCGTCCTTATACGCTATATAATCAATTTCTACGGCTCCTTCATCAGAAGTCGATGAGAGTTGCATCGACATGTAGGGATACCTTTCATCACTGCTCGTTGCTAGGGAGATCGTCTCTGAGAAATCAGGCACAGTCGCTTCATTCATGTAGATCTTAAGATCGTACTTTGCACTGTTCTCTTCGTTTTTTCTTATCGTTACCCAGAACTCATTCCAGACCGTAGGATCAAGGCCTTTGAAAATTGTATTGGAACTGTCACTGATGAACATTCCGCTCTCCTCATAAGCAGAGTCAGTCCCCGCGATTCCAAACGCAAAACCGACCCGACCTCCTGACCCTCTGAAATTAATGATTCCTTTTGCCCCACTGTGAGGAGTTAACCCATTGGGAGCATTCTCTAAGTCAGTGGCTGATTCTGGTAGACGCAGCCTGAAGGCGAAAGTTGCACCGTCATCCATAAAGTCTGCTGGTGTCCCTTCGTTCGTTTCCAGATCATGTGTCAGTGTCAGCCTGCGGTTATTGTTCGTTCCTGAAGACTTGACCGCATCCACTATTAGTAGCGCTTTGTTACCGGGCTCACCACTTATGGGGACCGTGACCACTCCTCCGGGATTGCCTGTGCCGGGAGCGGTTCCGTCCCAATGATCTGAACTATTGTTATGGTCCCATGTTCCGTCCAGTGCCTTAGTTGATACATTTGAATCAGAGCTTCCGTTAAAATTATAGTCCCAGCCGCCAGGAGGAGGGGGGTATTTTTCAGCTAATGAGGTTGAAATCAATACCAGGGAACTAAGGATGATGAGACGAATTAATATCATTTGAGGTGAGTCTTCTATTAATGGGACGCATTAATATGGATCGATTATTGGGTTTGCTCAAGTGAGATAGAAATAATAGATGGTAAGATCTTTTCATTTAGATCCCGGCAAAAGTGAGCCTAAATCGATTGCCAAGGCAATGCACAAGCCTTTGCTCTTCTTGTGTCAGTCCGAATGTCTCAATTACTCGTTCTTTTTTACTATCAAAAACAATTTATCAACGGCTTCAAATATGCCCGTGGTATGAGTTGTCATTTCTCCACCACTCGCCACGCTATCATCGTCGTCTCCCCAGAATTCCAAAGGTTCGCTCAGGTCCTGACTGAACAGAACAGTGTAGGTTGTTCCTGCATTAGGATTGGATGTCCAGGTCAGGGTAAACGAATTATCGGGGTTGCGAACGACTTCTGTAATGCGCAAAACCTCACCCGCAATTGCGGCACGATCACGGAGGTCTTTCATTTCCTCATCAGTCAAGATGCCCTCGTAAACAAAAACATTGTCGATAGCTCCGTCCCAAAGTTCAGTTGTGTTATCAGGTCGTATGCCACCTATTGCAAAAGTGTCCTGACCATTGTTCCACCTAGCGGGTTCTGTCACCTTTACCAAATCATCATCGATAGTAGATGCATCCAAATCGACGTAAACTGAAACCGTTGAGTCCTTCGAGTCGTAATTAGCGGCAAGGAATGTCCAGTCCTCCGCATTTGCAGGTCCCGGAAGGTCTCCAACTACCGGCCGTCCAAACCCGGTGAATGAGGTGTAACGGAATTGGCCATTGCGGCTGTCAAGACCAAGGGTCCGGTCCCAACCACCATTATCATGCCCCATGACCTTTCGTAGCCCAGGGTCTGTGTTGTTAGTGCGCACCCATGCGCCCCAAGACATATCAGGCAATTGACCTGGATTAATGTCAATCGGCGAAAGGAGGGTACCACCGGTAAAGTCATGCGCACCGGATCCTTTAAATCCTATGTCTGCGCCCCAGCTCGGTTCTACTCCGTTACCCTGAGCAAGATCATTTCCGTTCCCAGAACTGTCTGCGAACGGGTCATTGGGGTCGTCAAATGTGTAAAACGCAAGAAGCGTCGCAGGCGGTATCAATTCAATAGTAGTATCAAGTTCAATGGTCACGGTAGGATTGTCAGAATCATCACTTTGAATTTCCAGAGAAGCCACATAATCACCAGCTACGCCATCAGTTGTAAGAGTGATTTCAATTGTTTTCTCCTCTCCAGGGGCAAGTGCAAAGGGTTCATCTGTTAATGAGTATGCGCTTGCATCATCACCGGTAATCGCGATTTCAGTGATGTTGAGGTCATTGTCTTCCCCGGTGTTGCGAATGGTAATCGAACGCTTTTCGGCCTCTGGAACTATACCAGTTCTGATCATTCCAAAAAGTGGCTTATCGCGTGAAATCACAATGCGTGGATCACTTATTTCCATTCCGACTAAATCGGTTCTCAGCGCATCAATTTCCTCTTCGGACAGCGCTTCATTGTAAACAAAAACGTTATCGATTGCTCCGTCCCAGAGTTCTGCCGTGTTGTCAGGCCTTAGTCCACCTATGGCAAAACTTCCTTGGCCATTGTTCCATCTGGCCGTTTCGGTCACTGCTACAAGTGCATCAGCTACAGAGGATGCGTCCAGATCCACATAAACCGAAACAGTGCCAGCCGCTGAGTCGTAACTAGCTGCAATGAATGTCCAGTCCTCGGTACTTTCGGGTCCCGGAAGGTCCCCAACTACCGGGCGGCCAAACCCGGTGAATGAGGTGTAACGGAATTGGCCATTGCGACTGTCGAGACCAATTGTGCGATCCCAACCACCATTATCATGTCCCATGATCTTGCGCAGCCCGGGGCTCGTGTTATTAGTGCGTACCCATGCTCCCCAAGTCATGTCAGGTATTACACCGGCATTAATGTCAACTGGGGCCGTGAGAGTGCCGCCGGCAAAATCATAGGCTCCTGTATCATTGAAACCAATGTCCGAGCCCCAGGTCGGGGCCGCTCCTACAGTGCCAGAAATGTCGTTTCCTTGGCCGGAGCTGTCCGCGCCCGGATTCTCAGCATCATCAAATGAATACAGTGCGATGAGTTCTCCACTTGCAGAATACCGTAGAATGGCTAGTAGACAAAATAATAGGACAAAGTGTTTCATAATCTCAAGGTTGGTTGAAATAAATTCATAAGTTGCTGGATACTCTTACCCGAAAGAACCGATTAACATTATCTTTGTATGGCTTCGAATCACGGTAAGTCCTTAACATTGTGGGATTTTTCAAATCTTTGGTCAAGATCAATACGCCATTTGCAGGACTCCAATTCAAAAGATCAGTTGAACTCTCAATTTCAAACTTCACGTCCGCAATACCGGTGCGCTGGCGAATCGAAATTACAGGGTATATTTCCTCAGTTTCTCCAACTTGCAGAGATTCTAGAGAAACGTTAGGAAGGAACGCACTTGGATCTAATTTTTCGGAAAGCCCAATAGAAAATGCTAATAATTGATTCAAGCCATCTCCGTCTGGGTCGGCGTTAGGGTCAGGATTGGGTTGATTTGAAAGCCAAACTGCAAACGAAACTCTATCATCTCTGCCCGGGAGTCCTTCATTTCCAGACGATGGCCGCCAATTCTCAGGGAAACTCAAAGCTTGATTCTCTTTTGGATTCTCTGGATCGATCAACACAAGCGCAGTTCCTCCACCGTCAGGAGAATCAGGCCAAGCCTCAGAGTCATTATATTCAAAATTCCAGATCTCGGATTCATCAGGTCCATTAAGAGACAATGCCTCACCATCATTGTTGAGTTTTCCGGCATTGAACTCACCCAAAATTTTAATTCCGTTCCCATAACGAAACTGAAATGCCGCAATATCTGAAACCAATAAAGCACGGCCTCCAGGTTCTATTTCAGAAACAATGCTCGGATCAAATTGAAACTCTATACCATTTGTAAAATTAAATCCCGAAAGTGAAACCGTTTTCTTGCTGATATTAAAAAGCTCTATGTATTCAAAATCACTCTCCTGATCATGTCCTGCCGCGATTTCTTCTTCGCTGGGTTCAAGCGGATGATAATGGATTTTGGAAATTACCAGGTTACTTACATTTGCGGCTTCAGCAGCGACTGTAAAAGTTGCTTCCGTGAGAGCGGACCATTGACCCGATGATGATAGTAACCGAGCCTTCACAGTAGCTGAACTTTCTAGGTTAAGGGATCCGCCATAACTCAAGGCCGAAGGCCCTGGACCGTCTCCCACAGTTGCAGCTTCGAGCTTTGGCCATATCAGAAAATCACTACTGGCCCTCCCACTGTTGAGGGCTTGTATCGCAAGAATGTTATTGCCGGCACGCAAATGTGGAACACCCGCGGTTGCGTCAACGGCAGTGAACTGTTCAGCGAGATTGTCTGAGTGATTGGATAAGGCATTTTCGTCCCATGGAACCAATTCGCCGGGAGAACCTGGAATATTTTCCCGGGCAACTTCGATTCCATTAATATATGCAACAAAACCATCATCGTAACGGACTTTGAGGGTGAGCAGATTAAAAACTGAAGGATCATCTATCCAGAAATCCGTAAGCATATAGATCGTCTCCTGATTTGAAGAGGTCGCCAGCGATTCAAAATCAAATAATTCATCGATCAGCGGATCGTAGCGTCCGTTACCTGACTTTTCATAACCGGCACCGAGAGTTCCCTTAAGCCAGCCACTGTGATCAAAGCCAAGGGCATTCCAATTCACTGGAGGCTCATCGGCTGCATTGGCAACAAAAATCACTGATTTTTCAGCCTCATCCTCAATGAGAGCTGTGATAGTATCATTCTCGCTGGTAAAAAGACGGGGGTCATTGCCGTCCAATGTATAAAAGATCGTGCCTTTTGAGGAAGTATCCAAAGTCAGGTCATTGCCGTCATCCAAAAATCCACCGTGCTGGTTAAATTCGGGTGCATTCACTGAAGGATAGAGGCCAGCAGCACGGTACTGCGAGATTGCAATTGGAGGTCGATTCTTGAGAAAATTATTGAGAACAGCATTACGGGTCGAGAGCCAATTTGATTTTCTATAATCACGTCTGCCCTGACGCGTGTGTCGATTGTCTCCCCAGCGGGCGGCTTCAGCATCAATTGCTGGTTCTATGTGATTTGCCATCTCAGTGTATCGTTTGACCATCGATTCAACCGTGAGTGAGCCTCCGTTAAAGGCATGCTTGTGAACTCTGTCAGCGAACAAGAGCCGGAATTCCGGATTGCTACGAACGCGGCTGTAAAAGCGAGCAGGTGTGTTGCTGCCGCTAATATCTACTCGGTTCCCGTTCAAGTTATGCAAAGAGTATTCAGAATCCCAGGGTGAAAACTTAAACCCGCCATCAGAACCGTCCCTGCGCCCAAAAGCATACCAGTTCTTTCCAGGCCAATCCATATTCGCAAGGAACGAATTCACAAGGACGTAATCTGCCAAGGAAATCACATCGACGTATTTTTTGAACTCGGCATAGACCGCCGAATCTTTGATGTCCCGGCCACTCACAGCCAACGCTTCTTTCCAGCGCTCAGATGTCCCGTCGATGACTTCAAAAGAGTCCGTGACAGCCTGACCAGGACCACGCAGTCCTTCGTGTTTCACTGCGTCGTAATCACTCTCTGAACCTCCGAAATGGCTAGCAGCATAATTACCGTCCGGTCTTTCACTGGGGTTGTAGATGCCCCAGTAAAGACCGTTAAGATAGAGATGAACAAAGTTGCTACGTGAACCTGGCTGTCCCATGGCCAGATAAGTTTCACGCATAAAGGGATCTCGAAGAAATTGGGCCGGGTGAGCATTGTCCACCCAGCCATCACTGAAAGTGGCTCGTAGCTGAATCTTATCAAACTCATCAATTTCATCTTCTCCGAAAATGGGAAAATTCAGTTTAGTAGGACCAAATTGACTGCGAAAAATCAAACGCAACGACTTCTTTGGAGAGGCCCGATAGTGTCGGCTCCAGCCTCCAACCAAACGTACTCCGCAATTCACTTGGATTTCACGCTCACCGTCTGGTTGAATCCACTCCATTGATGCGAGACGATCTGCAATGAAGGGTCTCTGATTGTGAACTCCAATGCCATTCACATTACCAAAGGGGTTCGAGAGAATTCCGTTTCGGCCGAAAAGATCCTCAGGATCGGCAACAATGGACATTGTTGGTAATTCCATTAAAGCCTGTTTGAGACCTTCAGGATTAGCATTCACGATTGCAGGGTTCATTTCGTAATCGGCAGGTACCGGTTGTCCTTGACTTCCACCGTTAACGCCGGTGAATTCACCCCAACTTGTGGGGAAGCCTCTAGGATTTTCGGGTTGCCTGATAACGTCCTTGGGGAAAATATAAGTTTGCGTATCAACGTTGCTCGCCAGTGAACCCGTTTTAAAAGCAATGGCACGCAAGACTGTGGTAGTGGAAATCTCAATGGCCGCCAGTCCCAATGAAAATTCATCATTGGGGGGAATTCTGGTCCCGTGCTCAGGGGTTGGCATGGATCCATCGATAGTGTAACTGACGGATGTTCCCGGAGTGGCACAAGAAACATTTACAGTAAACGGCCCATCGTAAAAACCGCGGTCGACATCGAACTTGGTATCTTTAACACGACCATCCAGAACCTTCCCGTTAGGTTCTCCCGGCGTTGGCGGATTTAGGTACCCCTTTCCCCCATTGTTAGAATCGGTTCCGTAGGAAATGCCACGTTCCTGTATAGGCAAATCAGAAAAATCACTGAGTATTGTTTTACCGTCGGGAGCAAGCAGTCTCAGATTTTCACCTGAAGACGAGAGCTTAAAATTTGTATTAAGCTCGTCGCCTGCCGGCAAAGGCTCATCCAGTCCTGAAGCAAAAACAACAAGATAACTATAACGCTGCATTCGCGTCCCGGCAGGAAATACCCATCTCTGATTCTCATCTTCTAGCACGTAGCCTCCTATATCAAAAGTGAATGGATTGGGGTTGTGGATCTCAATCCAGTCCGGAGTGTTCCCATCCTTATCGGTGAGCGTGCCATTATTTCTTGCCTGAAACTCGGTGATGCTTGGCTCGACCGCTTCGGCGTCAACTCCAATAGTGACTTCTGCCTGAACATTCCCAGCACCATTGCTTGCGGTTAAAGTGTAGGTTTTTGTTTCGGCTGGAAAAATGTGTAGGGACCCTTTTGCTCTTGCGTTTTGCAATGAGGTCGGTTGAATCGAGATATTTTCAGCACCTTCGACTTCCCATGAAAGCTTTGCGCTTTCTCCGCTGTTAATGAATCCCGGGCTAACAACGAAGGAATGAATGACCGGTTGCTGCGGAACCTCGAAATTGTTTCTCAGTGCGGTGATCTGTTCTATTGATAGGACTTCATCGTAAACAAAAACGTTATCGATGGTGCCGTCCCAGAGCTCGGCCGTGTTGTCAGGCCTTAGCCCACCTATGGCAAAAGTGCCCTGACCATTGTTCCATCTGGCCGTTTCGGTCACTGCTACCAGTTCATCATCTATAGAGGATGCGTCCAAATCCACATAAACCGAAACAGTGCCAGCCGCTGAGTCGTAACTGGCGGCAATGAATGTCCAGTCCTCCGTATTTTCGGGTCCCGGAAGGTCTCCAACTACTGGGCGGCCAAAACCGGTGAATGAGGTGTAACGGAATTGGCCATTGCGACTGTCGAGACCAATTGTCCGGTCCCAAGCACCATTATCATGTCCCATGATCTTGCGCAGTCCGGGGCTCGTGTTGTCAGTGCGGACCCATGCTCCCCAAGTCATGTCAGGTACTACGCTCGCATTAATGTCGATTGGAACCGTGAGAGTGCCGCCGGCAAAATCATAGGCTCCTGTATCACCGAAACCAATGTCCGATCCCCAGGTCGGGGCTGTTCCTACAGTGCCAGAAATGTCGTTCCCTTGGCCGGAGCTGTCCGCAAAAGGGGCCCCCGCATCATCGAATGTGTAAAACGCAATGAGCTCTGCCTGAGCTGAAGACATCAATGCTCCCGCAAAAAAAATTAAGGATAATACCCATCTCTTTCTCATTTCAGTTTTTGGAGGAATGCAAATCATGTTTCTGCTTGTTTTTAATATCCTAGTGTTAAATATATATTATATTTGAGAACTGTAGTTAGGAAGGGATCTAAGTGATTTTCTTCATTTGTCCGCATGAATATTTTATTTCGAAAACAAACGACGCGGCTTTCAGTCCGTCTGATGGTTTTCCTAATTCTTATATCACACTTGTTATCAAGTTGTGATAAAAAAAGTGCTAAAACCAACTCAGCGGAAAAAGAATTACGCTTCCCTAATCAAAACGAACTACTAACAAAAGCATACCTGCCTGACAAAGGGCCGCGCGATGCAGCAATTGAAGTTATTCTGCGGCGGACAGATGCGGCGGCTGATGAGGGATGGGATTCCGAAGTGGTGAGCGATGCGGCTCATCAACGCCTCGAAGAACTTTTAGATCCGGAAGCAAGCTTGCCAGAAATATTGGTGCAGCCTTTGCGCCCTTCCGATCTACAGGAAAGCTATACCGATGAACTGCTAAGCGTATGGCGTTCTGGTAAGGGTACCAGCTCGACGAAGTTACCACTTAGCCAAGCCCTCACTTCTTTGCGAGCAATTTACCCGAGCGGGACAGAAGATAAACTGAAGTTAAAGACATACAACATCACTCCTTCCAAATCACCGGAAGGTATGTTCAACACTAAGATTATTTATTTTGCGAGTGGTAAAACTGCTCACGGCACAGCTCAACAAAATGCCCGATGGCATTGTAGCTGGAGATCCGGAAACCCGCCCGAACTTCTTGGAATAAAACTGATCGATTACGAAGAGATCCTTCCGAAGCAGGGTGGAGGACTAAATTTCGATGATGTTACGGCAAGCGTTTTCAAGGAGGCCCCTTCATTTCAAGATCAACTCATGCTGGGCATTGATCACTGGCGCTCACGTCTTCAGGGTGATTTTGGAATTGATGTGAACGGTCTTCAGGGAATCTCTCTTGGTGATGCCAATGGGGATGGACTTGATGACATTTATGTCTGCCAGCAGGGAGGCTTACCCAACAAACTGTATGTACGTAATTTAAATGGCACATTGAAGGATGTATCAGCTGAATCGGGCGTTGATTGGATGGAGCTAACTCGTGCGGTTCTCTTTGTCGATCTGGACAATGACGGGGATCAGGATCTTGCGCTAGCACAAGGATGGTATTGGATGCTGATGGAAAATAACGGTGCAGGTATTTTTACGAAGCGAACAGAAACCAAGGCCCCTTCTAACCTGCATTCTCTCGCAGCGGCTGACTACGATTTGGACGGAGATCTTGATCTGTATTTCTGTGGTCGGAACCCTGCACGCGAATTGAATAATTCTGAGGGAATCCTCGGTCAACCGATTCCCTATCATGATGCCAACAACGGCGGGGCTAACCTGCTGATTCGCAACGATGGAAATTGGCACTTCTCCGATGCGACAGTAGAGTGTGGGTTGGATGTTAATAATACCCGATACAGCTATGCCTGTTCCTGGGCGGACTTTGATCTAGATGGGGACTCCGACCTTTATGTGGCTAACGATTTCGGACGCAATAACCTCTACCTTAATCGTAATGGAAAATTCATTGACGTCGCGGGCAGTCAAGGAGTTGAAGATATGTCGGCCGGGATGAGTATCACCTGGGGTGATTACAATAATGACGGCCGCCCCGATCCTTATATAAGCAACATGTTCTCTTCTGCTGGGAACCGCATCACTTACCAGCGCAAATTTCGTTCTGGAATAGAACAAGAAATTGAGGCATTTCGCCGTCATGCTCGTGGCAACAGCCTATTTGCAAATATTGGGTCCGGATTCACCGACGTCAGTGAAAATGCTGCGGTAACAATGGCGCGGTGGGCATGGGGCGCGAAGTTTGTGGATCTCAACAATGATGGTTGGGAGGACATTTACGTTGCGAATGGATTCATCACAACCGAGGACACTGGGGACTTGTGAAGTTTCTATTGGCGACAGGTCGTGTCTCAATCTCCTGAAAATCTTTCAGCCGCACTGGCTGATATTAAAGCAAGTGATCGCTACAAACTCGGGTGGAAAGCACTGACAGAATTAATCGGCCAAGGACGTTCTTTCAGCGGGAACGAAAGTAATTGCTTCTTTCTTAATACCAGGGATGGGCGCTTCACTGATGCTTCAGCTGCTACCGGCCTAAGCCTATATGATGATGGGCGGGCAGTGGCAGTTTGCGACTGGGACTTCGACGGAAGCCAGGACCTCTGGGTTAGCAACCGCAATGCTCCCCGCGTAAGGCTCCTACGCAACAGCAGTCGTGGAGGTGACTGGCTGGCGTTGCGTTTGAGTGGCACCTCAAGCAATAAAGATGCCGTTGGTGCTAGAGTTGTTCTAGACTTAGGTGATAACAGGTTGCGTAGTAAAACCGTCCGCGCAGGGGATGGTTTTCTTGCCCAATCGAGTAAGTGGCTTCATTTTGGCTTGGGAAATAAGGCCACTATTTCAAGTGCAACAGTTTACTGGCCAGGCGGAAAAGTCGAAAAGATCAGTGGTTTAAAAATGCATCAATACCACACATTAGAACAAGGCAAAGGGCAGGCAGTGTTGTGGAAACCCCCGGCAGAAAATTTAGCGATAAAGACTAGCCAAATTACTTTTAATGAATCAAATGATACTACACGGACCTGGCTCATCGGTCGCATTCCATTGCCACGATTAGAAGGTATCCCCGATACGGGGAATTCTCCTAAACTGATTAATCTCTGGTCCGAAAGCTGTGCTCCATGCGTCGCTGAAATTAGCGAGTGGACTAAACACGAGAAAAAAATCCGTGAAGCTGGGTTAGATATAGTTGCTCTAAATGTTGGCCTTCTAGACGAAAACCAGCGGAAGACTACTCCCATAACATTTCCATTTAACAGTGGAAAGGCGTCACCGGAAATTCTCGATGTGTTGGACATTTTTCATCGAACATTTGTGGAGCTACAGCAACCTCTGCCTATCCCTACTAGCTTCTTATTGGATAAAGAAGGTCGGGTCGCAGCAATTTACAAAGGTCACGTTCCTCTTTTCACGCTTCTTGATGACGTAGCTCTACTGAGCAAACCGGAAATTGAAGCCCGTGATGCAGCTGTGCCTTTCCCTGGACGCTGGGCTTCGGACCTTTTCCCTCCACAGGCGATTCGTTTAGCAGAATCATTTGCTAGGGCCGGAAACCCATCACTGCGCAAACGCTATCTCAAAGATTATCTTCTACGCTTCGAGTCAGAAGAAACCCGCCTCTACCTTGGAAGGCTTTTGCTCGATGAAAATAATTTAGAACAAGCCGTTCGGGTCTTTGCCGGAATATCGGCTACTACTGAGAACGAAGCTGACTATCACCGCAGTGCCGGTATCCTGCTTTTAAAGTATAATCAGATCCGACCGGCACGCAATCATCTCAAAGCTGCACTTTCTGTTTATAAGGACAATCCTGATTTCCGTTTTAATCTTGGCATAGCCGAAGCCGGAAGTGGTAACTTGGTAGAAAGCCTCAATCATTTTCGTGCTTGTGTCCGAATGAAACCGACTGATGCTGTAGCGCATTTTCAACTTGGCAATGCCTTGCAGGCCACAGGAAAGGGCCACGATGCAGTCACGCATTATCGAAAATCACTTCAAGTCCGTCCCGGTTGGATGTTCCCCGCAAATAATCTAGCTTGGCTTCTTTCTACGCATCCTGATTCAGAATTGCGGAACGGTGAGGAAGCAGTCAAACTGATTACGCCAATCATTAAAGCAGATGGTGGAAAAAACCACACAACACTGTCTACACTGGCAGCAGCACTCGCTGAAACTGGTGACTTTAAGGGAGCAATCGAAACTACAACGAGAGCGCTTCATTATGCTCAATCAGTAGGTGCTAATGATGCCGGTCTCCGGGCCGCGCTTAGCAATTACCGGAACGGTAAAGCCTTTCGGGGCAAATAATATCGTTCCCCTAAATTAAATAAGACTCAGGGGCCCAGTTGATATTACATGCTATTTTATAAAAGGGTTTATGGCTGATCAGAACAGCGATAAAATATTATGAACAGGAAACAATAGGGTATTCGCAATTGGTTGATATTTTTGTTATTCTTGGACTTCACCTGACCACTTCAGAGGCTATCGCGCATGGATAGGTTTTGTGATGAAAGGTAATCGGCTTGCCAATTATAATGATTCTAGCCCATTCTATGGGTATGAAATTATTATCGGTTTTTGCTGTTTTCTGGGCAATTATCTATTTATAATTTTTTTATGTCTACGCATTTCAACGCCCTCGTAATCACTGTAATGATGGGCTTCATGTCGTGTTTGCGGTCTGAAGTGATTCTTGATGGACCTGGTAATCTGGTGCTGGTCGAAGAGTCCGGCGATTTTGCGCCAGATAATCTGGCACTGACAGGCACTGCCTTTGCGCTCGACCTGATTAACAACGGCGCGTTCAGGCCATCCCACGACATTCCCAACCTCAACGACGGTATTTATGGCAACGGTAACAGCTGGATCGGCAACTCGTTGAATTCTTTCTGCGGAATCAATCTCGGGACGACGGAGATGACCATCTCCAGCATCGCCTTCGGACGGGATAATACTGGAACATATAGTGATCGCAACCAGGGCATTTATACCCTGCAGTTCACCCGCATGCCGAACCCCGATGAGAATACGCCTGACACCGGGGACGCAAACACTGGGTGGAACACTATCGGCACGTTGAACTACGGCGCTCCCGTTGCCGGGACCAACTACCAAAGCCCCCACCTTCGGCACCGCTACAACTTCGATCCGGTCAGTGCAACCGGAGTGCGGATCATAGCTCCAGGAAATGGATTAGGTAGTGGAGCTTGCATCGATGAGATTGAACTCTACGCAAGCCCAGGCGAGGTTCAAGAACCACCGCTGCCGATGGAACTTGCTCCCACAGCAGGTTACGAGTTCACTTGGGACGGCAATGATGGTGACTTTTTTAACGCCGCGGTTCCTGACAACCTGGCACAGGGGGGCACAGCATTCGGTTCCAGCGAATATGGCGCTGGTGTCCACCTCATCACCAATGTCAACGACGGGGTCTACGGTAACAGCAATAGCTGGCTCGCCAACTTTCCGGCCGGAGACCCGAACCCTTATATCGGGGTTGATCTCGGTGGTCAGTTCACGATTGATTCCATCGCCTTCGGACGGGATAACACCGGCACATATAGTGACCGCAGTAACGGGATATACACCCTGCAAATCACCACCGCGACCGATCCAGCCACTACCGATGACTGGAACACCATTGGTACTATCAACTACACATCATCATTGTCACTTAGGCATCAATACGGTATAAACGGCGCTGTAATAGCCACTGGTCTTAGGGTGTTGGTTTCGGATCCAAATATCTGCATTGATGAGCTGGAAATCTACGGTCAAGTTCTGGCAGTGCCCCTGGTGGTCACAGACATTGTTTACGATCCTAACAGTGGAGAAGTGGCAATCACTTTTAATTCCCTACCCGGAAAGTTTTATGCGTTGGATATTTCCACCAGCCTGCTGCCCGGCGGACAACCCGGCGGTTGGGAAGAAATTGATGACAGTGTGCAGGGTAATGCCGGAACAACTACCACCGTGCAGGGTTCAGTGGAACCCGGTAAGCGGTTTCAGTTCTATCGACTGCGGGAATTCTTTCCCTAGTCCTCATTGATGATTTCTCCTTACACACGCTGGCTCTTGCTTTGTGGCATAATGAGCATCGTTGCCTTGCCGGAAAAATTACATGCCGACAGCGTCGTGGTGTTCAATGAAATTCAATATCACCCCGAATTGGCGGAAAAGCCGGAGTGGATCGAATTGCACAACCAGATGGCCATCAACGTCGATGTTTCGCACTGGCGCCTTGCAGGAGGAGTCGACTACGTGATTCCCGCTGGAACTGTGGTTCCCGCTGGAGGCTATCTGCTGATCAGCGGTAATCCCGCCGAGCTCGGGGCGGTCGCCCTCGGCCCGTGGGAAGGACAACTCAACAACGATGGCGAGCGTCTGCGCTTGCATAACAATTCGGGGCGACTGATGAACGAGATTGAATTTGGCGACAGCGGAGTGTGGCCAGTCGGAGCCGACGGTTCGGGAGCGACCTTGGCCAAGGCAGACGAAGGCACGGGCAGTGCCGACCCGGCAAACTGGCGTGCCAGCGCCGAAGTCGGCGGCACGCCGGGAGCACAGAATTTTTCTATCGAAGTAATAATTGGTCCGCCAACACAAATTTTTGGAATCGATTCCACTTGGCGATTCAATGAGAGCGGAGCCGACCTCGGCGAGGATTGGGCCCTTAACGCGCACCCTGCTTGGCCGACGGGCGCCGGACTGCTCGGTTTCGAAACCACCGCCGCGTCGTTACCGGAAACACTCGTGACGATTTTCGTAAATCCGAGAGAAAATGACATCCTCACCTACTACTTCGAAATCGACTTCGAACTGACGGCAGAGCAGGTTGCGAATATTGATAGCTTGATTTTGCGCCATGTGATTGACGACGGTGCAGTGTTCTATATCAATGGCACGGAGATTTTGCCGCGCTTCAACATGGACCCCGGTGCAGTGGACGCATCGACGACGTCTGGAGGCAGCGTGAGCAACGCTACTTACGAAGGGCCGATTATCCTCCCCACCAATGCCCTCGTCACGGGAACCAACCGCTTTTCCGTAGAAGTTCACCAGCAGAGCAGCGGCAGCAGCGACATCATTTTCGGCGCCGACCTGAATATGACTCAGAAGATCTTGCCTATAGAGGAAGTTTCCCTCGTCATCAGCGAGATCACCGGTGCTGGTAACGCCAGCTTCCAGATCGAATTCGCCAATACCGGGGAAGAGAACATCGATGTGGGGAACTATGTGCTTGGATCACGTGGCACGGTGGATACGAGTTACACGATTTCCAACACAACCATGATCTCCGCTGGTGGTTTTCTGGTCATCGACGAAGCTGAGCTCGGCTTTCGCCCGGCCAAAGGTGACCGCCTTTTCCTGTATTCGCCCGGGAAGGAGTTCCTTATCCACGCGGCACGCGCCAAAGACTTACCATGTGCTTTCTCGGCCGAGCATGATGGAAAAATGTTAGTGCCTGACGAACTGACCTTCGGCGCACCGAACCGCTTCGACTTCAACACAGACATAGTAATTAACGAAATCATGTATCATTTCCGCGAAGATCCGGGCAGCGATGGAATCAGTTCAATGCTCACACTGATCCCGATTGAGGCGACGTGGCGATACAATGAAAGCGGTGCCGATCTTGGTTCTAATTGGGAACGGGACGTGCACTTGGTCGACAATTTCAACTGGTTTAGCGGGCCGGCACTGCTCGGATCAGAAACGGCGCCTGCGTCTATGCCAGAGCCACTGAGGACTAACTTTGCGCCTTCCGCTACCAATTCCATTGTAACCTATTACTTCGAGACCGAGTTCGTTCTGGACGCTAAGCAGAAGGACAAACTCCGTGCACTTCAACTGCGGCACATCATTGATGATGGAGCGATCTTTTTCCTTAATGGAGTCGAGGTGTATCGGTTCAACTTGCCGAATGGAGCGATCGATGTTTCGACGACCGCTAGCCCGGGTGTGCCGAACGCTCGTTACCAAGGGCCCTTTGCTATTCCACCCGGGAGCCTGGTCGTCGGAAGTAACCGCCTTTCGGTCGAGGTTCATCAGCAGTTTCCCGCCAGTAGTGATATCATTTTCGGTGCAGAACTGGTGGCCTTAACCGCAGTTCCAACAGTGCCGATCACCGAACGCGACGAGGAGTGGATTGAGCTATTCAACAAAGGCAATGCGTCGATCGATATTACGGGATGGTCGATCAACGGTGGAATCGATTTCAACTTCCCGGAGGGCACGAGTATCAGCGCGGGCGATTTCCTGGTCGTCGCGGAAAACCCCACATCGCTAGTCACAAAATATCCATCGATTGCAGGTAAAATCGTTGGCAATTATCGCAACCGGCTCAGCAATACCAGCGACACCATCCGACTCGAAGATGGTGTCAAAAATCCGGTCGATGAAGTACGCTACTTTGAGGGCGGTCGCTGGTCGGCGCTCGCAGACGGCAACGGCTCAAGTCTTGAACTGCGTGATCCGGATGCCGACAACTCCAACCCACAGGCATGGGCGGCGAGTGACGAGTCTAACAAGACGCAGTGGCAGACAATTAGCTATCGCTCTAATGGATCACAGAGCTATGGCTTGACTTCTTGGAACGAGTTCCGGCTTGGTATGTTGCGTGCTGGCGAAGTATTGATCGACGACGTTAGCGTGGTGCGTGACCCTGATGGTGCAGCGCAGGAACTGATCCAGAACGGGTCGTTCTCATCTGGCACAACCAAGTGGCGCATCCTCGGCAACCACCGCCACAGCAACGTCATCCCTGAACCTGGCAACCCCGGAAACAATGTCCTACACCTCAACGCAAAGGGAGCGACGGACACACGTCACAATCATCTCGAGACCACTTTTATCAACAATAGCCAGATCTTCAGTGGCCAGATCTATGAGGTCACGTTCCTCGCGCGCTGGCTGGCTGGCTCGAATCAGATCAATTCGCGCTGCTACTATCAGCGGCTCGCGCGCACGACGCAGCTCGACCGACCGGAAAACTGTGGCAGTCCAGGTGCTGTGAACTCGCAGCTCGAGACCAACATTGGGCCGACATTCAGGAACCTGCGTCATGACCCGCCAGTGCCAGCGGCTAACGAGTTTATTGAAATCACGGCAGATGTATCGGATCCCGATGGGTTAGGTGACTTCGTGCTGAAGGCGCGCTTTGACGAAGGCCCAGTCCAGCCCTTTAATTTCTTTGTAGATAACGACGGGCATGGGCGTGGACTGCTTACTGGTCAACCGTCTGGGACCGTAATTCAGTTCTGGATCGAAGCGGCCGACGCGCTCGGTATTCAGTCGTTTGCGCCTGAATCTGGTCCAGATTCGCGTGCCCTGATTCAAGTCGACAACGGTCAAGGCTCCAATCTCGCTGTGCCGGAGGTACGCTTGATCATGCTCGACAGCGACCGCAATTTCATGCTCAGTAATCTCAATTTGATGAGTAATGAACGGCTCGGAGGTGCCATAATTTACAATCGCCGCGAGATTTTCTATAATGCTGGAGTGCGCTTGCGCGGTAGCGGCGCCGGTCGGGCACGCGACGGCTCTTCCTTTCGCGGGTTCAACATCGGCCTGCCTGCTGATCAGCTCTTCCGCGGTATACACGACAGCCTGAGCATCGATCGTTCGGCGCGCACGCCAGTCGCTCGGCAGCAGCACGAAATTTTCGTGAAGCACATGTTCAACCATGCCGGAATCCCATCCATGTATGACGAGCTGATCCACTTGGTCGGCCCCAGTAATACCTACACCGGTACCTCACAGATGCTGATGGCCGGTTACGGTGGGCTGTTTACCGAATCACAGTTTTCCAATGATTCCAACGGGAGTGTATTCAACCTAGATATTACCTACGACCCGGTGTCGAGTATCGGTGGCACGGAAGGATTTAAGCCGCCGATACCATTTACCCACATGGGTACCGACATGCGCGATCTAGGCGACAGTAAGGAAGATTCCCGCGCATCATTCGAGATCCGTACCGGACGGCGACGAGACGACTACTCCGGACTGATCAATTTCTGTAAGATGTTCGACTTGCCGGCTGCACAGCTTGCAGGCGAGATCGGCGAGTGGATGGACGTCGATGAGTGGTGTCGATACACGGCGATGACTTTGCTGTGCGGAATCGGCGACACCTTTGTTCAAGGCGGTTTGCGCCATAATATCCGTATCTATGTTCCAGAGAATGGCCGTGGAGTAACAGCGCTCCCGTGGGACATGGACTTCGTGTTTAACTCTGGCATCAACTCGTCGATGTTACCCGGTGGTGGCAACTTGAGTGATGTGATTAACATTCCAAAGTATAGGCGCCTCTACTGGGGGCATGTTCAGGATCTAGTTAACACGACTTTTAACACAACTTATATGAGCACTTGGCTGACACACTATGGAAGCCTAGTTAGCCAGAATTTTGGAAGTCAGGCGGGATATATCAACGCCCGCGGAAACTTTGCGCTATCACAATTACCATCGGACGTGGAGTTCAGCGTCACCACTAACGGCGGAAACAACTTCTCTGTCGCCGACACCTCGGCCGTGATCGAAGGCAAGGGTTGGATCAATATTCGCCAGTTCCGGCTCGCCGGCAACGATGCGCCGCTGGCCGTAGAATGGTTGAATGGTGACACGTGGCGGGTGAGTCTACCGCTTTTGACTGGCGCAAATGCGATCGCGCTGGAGACCTACGATTTTCAGGACAACTTGCTCGACACTTACAATCTCACGATCACCAGCACGATAACAAGACCGACCCCACCCGAGTTTTTGCGTATCACCGAAATCCACTATAATCCGGCATTACCGACCACCCCAGCCGAACTCGCGGTGAGCAATGATCCCAACGAGTTCGAGTTCATCGAGTTCAAAAACATTGGCACTGATCCGCTTAATGTGGGAGGCGTACACTTTCAAGACGGCATCTCGTTCACGTTCCCGATCGGTACGACGGTCCCTGCTGGCGGCTATGTCGTAGCAGTGCGCAATCGCACTGCATTCGAAGCACGATACGGCCAAGCCTTACCAGTTGTTGGTGAATATCCAAGATCCAACCTGCGCAACAACGGTGAGCGATTAGATCTGCGCGACGAGCCGGGGAACGTCATTCAGCAGTTCGCCTACGGTGACAGTGATTGGTATCCGGCCACCGATGGCGGCGGTCGTTCACTGCACATCCGCGACGCAAATGCTGCCGATATCGATTCCTGGGGCAACTCGCTTGCGTGGGGGATCTCCGCAGAACTCCACGGTAACCCGGGCAAGCCGAACACAAGCTTTGGGATGGATTTCCAAAGCTGGCAAACGCAATACTTCACCGAAGCAGAACGTAACAACTTGTCGATCAGCAAACCTTTGGTCGACCTGAACAGCGACGGCACTTCTAACCTTCTTAAATACGCCTTCGGCCTCGATCCACGTGTACCGAACCCACCGGGAAGTCTTCCGACGACTACCATGTCCGAGGGCCACTTTTATTTTAGTTTCCGTCGCCAGAAAAACGCAGCAGATCTCAATTATATTGCTGAAACCTCCAGAGACCTATTAACGTGGCACCCCATGACAATCCAAATCGGATCCGCCAATGATAACGGAGATGGCACGGAAACATTAACTCTCAGGAACGATGAGGCAGGTGAATTACACACGAAAAAATTCTTCCGAATGCGCGTCAATTTTCTATTTCCCGGGGAGTAATAATTCTGTGAACGAAAACAACCTTGTAAGTCTGGGCTGACTATTGCCCGGACCTGGAGGATTCTTCAGCTTGAGTTGTTGTTTCTCAGCAATGGATTTCATTATTCTGCTTCAGGTAGCGAGTTGATGGTGAAACTGAAGAAAAATAAGAGGCTATTTAATGAAGCAACCATCTATGCCCTATGATGAGCTTGCCAATTATATTGGTTCTGGCCCATTCTATGAGTATGAAATTATTATCGGTTTTATTCCTGAACTTTGCGATGAATGCTGCTTTTGCCGATCTTTCCTCAATTCTGAGTGAAGGGGCAACTGCCGAGCAGCTTGGAACTGACATGAAGTTTACTGAGGGACCAGTATGGATAGCCAAAGAGAATCGTTTGGTATTTTCGGATATCCCGCGGTCCTTGCAACTGCAATGGACCAAAAAAGAAGGCATTAAGGAATGGAGAAAAGTGGAGGCCTCTAATGGAAACCTTCTCGATCTTAAAGGGAATCTCCTTTCGTGTCAGCATGGTGGGAGAAATCTTGTCAGGACCGAATCTGACGGGACCGTTAAGGTTCTGGCAGATAATTATAAAGGGAAGAAATTCAATTCTCCAAATGATTTAGCAATTAGGAGTGACGGAACGATCTGGTTTACGGATCCAAGTTATGGACTGAGGGGGAGAAAAGCAGAGGCAGGAGGTAAGTGGGTCTATCGACTGAAGAGTGACGGGTCCGTGAGCGTCGCTTGTAAGACTTTTGATATGCCAAATGGAATTGCCTTCTCTCCGGACCAGAAAAGGGTTTACATTGCAGACTCTGGAAATATTGGTAAAATTCATGCTTATGATGTGGTAGAAGAGGGCCTCTTGGGTGATCCCGTCTTTATTATGAATGTGCGTTGTGATGGGATGTGCATTGATACGGAAGGAAGAATTTATACCACTTCGCGAGGAGGCATTCATATTTTTAATTCTGCCGGGAAAAAGTTGGGACTGATACCGACTCCTGAACATCCTGCCAATGTTTGCTTTGGCGGTAAAGATTACGACACCTTATTTATCACGGCCCGCAAGTCCCTCTATTCAATTAAGACGAAGGCAAAGGGTCAACTTGTGACTTCTGATTAAGTTATAGAGTAAGAAATGATATCAGATGCCGATTCTCGGGAAAAATTTATCTCGATTTACCGTAATAGTCTGCTTGATGATGTAATTCCTTTTTGGATTAAGAACTGCGTTGATCGCGATCATGGTGGTTTCATGATGTCCCTTGACCGGGGCGGGAAAGTCATAGATACCGATAAGGGTGTCTGGCAGCAGGGAAGGTTCACTTGGCTATTAGGCGAGCTGTACAATAATGTTGAAGAGCGAGCAGAATGGCTCGAATTAGCTAAGCATGGGGCCAAATTCATGGACGACCATTGCTTCGATCCGTCCGACGGGAGGATGTGGTTTCACCTCACTCGGGGAGGGGATCCGATCCGAAAGAGACGCTATGCCTTCTCGGAAAGTTTTGCTGCGATTGCTTATGGGGAACTTTTCAAGGCCACGGGAGAGAAACATTATGCTGAGAAGGCCCGAAGAACATTTGACCGATTCATTAGTCATAACCTTGATCCTCGTGGAGTCGATCCAAAGTTCACTGATGTTCGGCCCATGAAGAGTCTTGGGTTTCCAATGATTACAATTACAACAGCTCAGGAGCTGCGTGATTCGATCGGTCTTACGGATGCTGAGGAGTGGATTGATCGTAGCATTGAGCAAATTTGCAGAGATCATCTAAAACCGGACCTTCGTTGCGTGTTGGAAAATGTTGGAACGGATGGAGAAATAATAGATCACTTTGATGGCCGAATGTTGAACCCTGGTCATGCGATAGAAGCGTCCTGGTTCATTATGCAGGAGGGGAAAATTCGTAACGATCCGAGTCTAATCAAGACAGGATGCCAGATCCTTGACTGGAGCTGGGAACGGGGATGGGATAATGAGTTTGGAGGGATCCTGTACTTCGTTGATATGAAGGGCATCCCTGTGCAGGAGTATTGGCATGATATGAAATTCTGGTGGCCGCAGGCCGAAGCCATCATTGCTACAATATTCGCTTTTTCTATTACCGGTGACCCGAAATATGCGGAATGGCACAGACAAGTTCACGAGTGGGCTTACAAGTTTTTTCCTGATCCTGAGCACGGTGAATGGTTCGGTTATCTTCACCGTGATGGGAGTATCAGCTCAACCCTGAAAGGGAACCTTTGGAAAGGTCCATTCCATGTTCCGCGCATGAAATTAATGAGCTGGAAATTACTCGAGAATCTGACCGATGAGTAGGGCTTTTGATCTTTGAATATGAAAAAGAAAGAGAATCCCTTCTCAATAATTTATATCTGGGTATAGCTCAGTAATTGGTTCAAACGTTCAGATATTTGTTCGGAATCCAAACTGCTCAGACCTTCCACACTGAATGACTCACAGTCGAAGCTGGCCATTACAGTGCCTCTGGCTACGGCAGCTTTTAGATCATTAAAATTTGGAGATCCTTGATTCTGTGATGCGATGAACCCTGCAATTCCACCCACAAAACAGTCACCCGCTCCTGTAGGGTCTTCAACTTCTTCGAGCGGATAGGCTCCGAGACGGAAAAATTCGTTCTCATTTTTACCGAACAGCATGGAGCCGTGCTCGCCGGTCTTGATGATGACATTCTTTGGGCCGAGGCCCATTAATTTCTTTCCGGCCCTTACGAGGTTCCTTGTTTCCATGAAAAGCTGAGCCTCCGATTCGTTAATGACCAAGAGATCAATTTTCCGGAGAAGCTCAATCAATTCGTCCCGTTCGTTATTGATCCAGATGTCCATTGTGTCAGCAATGGAATACTTTGCATTGCTGCATTGATCTAATACATCGATCTGGTTTCTGGGGCTCATATTTGCGAGTAGGACAAGCTCAGTGTCAAAATACGATTCGGGGATCTTAGGCTCGTAGGCTTCCAATACATTGATTGCGACGTCATGAGTTGTTCGATCATCCATATTTTCGTGATATTCTCCAGACCAATAAAAGCTATCTCCTTCACTGCGTTCAATTCCCTCAGTGCAGATCCCGTTATTTTCGAGTGTTGTTATGTGTTCTTTTGGGAAGTCCTTGCCAATGATGCCGACGATCCGAGTCGTTGCGAAGAAACTGCATGCCATTGCAGCGTACGACGCTGAACCTCCCATCAGACCCGTCCTTTCAACTTTAGGAGTTTTGACGTCATCAATAGCGACAGTTCCGGCAACGATTACTTTCATGATTTTTGATCTGAGTTCTTTTTTCCGATTCTTTGGATTCGCGAGACATAAGATTTAATGTCTTCACTTTGCAAGAGATTCGAGACGATAACGACGTTCTGAGCCCCAGCATTTAATACTTCGGGGAGTGTCTGTTCTGTGATACCACCGATGCAAAATATTGGTAATGGCACTTCATTATGGACCCGTATAATTTCATTTAATCCGATCGCCGGTCTTCCGGGCTTAGTGGCTGTAGGATAGAGAGGTCCAAATCCTATATAATTAGCTCCTTCCCTATGAGCGTCCCTGGCCTGTTCTGGGCAATGGGTAGAGCGTCCTACAATCTTGCAGTTTCCCGCCAAAATTCGAGCCTCCTCTAAATTTCCATCGTTTTGTCCTATATGGACGCCGTCCGCGCTGACTTCGGCAGCAATTTCAGGGTAATCATTGATAATGAATGGAACTTCGTACTTCAAACAGATAGGCCTTAGAATTTTAGCCATTTCTAGGATCCCTTCGGGATCATGATTTTTTGCTCTGAGTTGAAGCATGCTGATCCCTGAATCGCAGATTGATTCAGTTTTGATGGCTATGTCTTTTTCATCAACGTAACCAAGGTCGAGTATTGAATACAGCTTCACGATGGAGTTGTGATTGTAGCTTTGATCGGACCGATAATATTATTTAAGATCGTTCAAGAAGGCCTCTACCCAACCAATGTTATAGTTTCCACTACGGAAATCAGAGTTCTTAATGATTGCGTCTTGAAATGGGATCGTGGTCTTGATTCCCTCAATCAAAAATTCATTTAATGCTCTCTGCATTCTATCTATAGCTATTTCACGGGTCGCTCCCGTCACAATGAGCTTGGCTATCATGGAATCGTAAAATGGAGGCACCTGATATCCTGAGTAAACGTGAGTGTCTACTCTGACGCCTCGACCACCCGGCTGGAACCAGAAATTAATTTTCCCGGGGCTTGGCGTAAAATTATTGTAAGGGTCCTCAGCATTGATGCGACACTCAATGGAGTGTTGGCGAGGGCTACTATTTTGAACATGCTCGCTGAGCTTTTCACCGGCAGCGATTCTGATCTGCTCTTTAATGAGGTCGCATCCGTTAATTTCTTCAGTGATCGGATGCTCGACCTGAATCCTTGTGTTCATTTCCATGAAGTAGAAGTCTCCGCTTTCGTCTACAAGGTATTCGATAGTGCCACAATTTTCGTAACCGATCTCTTTGACTAACCGGACAGACGCGTCCCCCATTTTTTTCCTTAGACGTTTATTTTTATTAAGCAAAGGTGACGGCGCTTCTTCAATGATCTTCTGGTTTCTTCTCTGTAGAGAACAGTCACGTTCGCCTAGATGAACAACGTTTCCATGCGAGTCGGCCACTATTTGAAACTCGATGTGATGTGGATTGAGGATGAGTTTTTCAATATAAACATCACCATTTCCGAAGGCTTTTTCTGCTTCATTACGGGCATTTTGAAAACTCGATTCGAGGTTCGCCTCGTTAAAACATGGGCGCATTCCTTTACCGCCGCCGCCGGCGGACGCTTTGATCATGACAGGATATCCTATCTTTTCGGCTTCTTTGCTTGCTTCCTGCACATTACTGACGATCCCTTCAGTTCCTGGGGTCACGGGGACTTTGAATTTTTTCGCAGTGGCTCTTGCTTCATTCTTGTCACCCATTATTGAAATGACTTTGGCTGAGGGGCCTATGAATTTAATCTTACAGCTTTCACAAATCTCAGCAAAGTCTGGGTTCTCCGAGAGGAACCCGTAACCTGGGTGAATCGCATCCACGTTGGCAACTTCTGCGGCGCTGATGATGCGGTTGGCTTTGAGGTAGCTCTCCGCGCTCGGCGCTGGTCCAATGCAGATCGCTTCGTCAGCGAGTTGAACATGCATCGAATCAATGTCGGCCTCTGAATATACGGCAACGCTCCTGACTCCGAGTTCTTTACATGCACGGATAACCCGGAGAGCGATTTCACCGCGATTGGCAACGAGGACCTTTTTGAACATTCTATTCTCGAATCGAGCCTTTTTATTTTCAGGCTATTACGAAGAGGCCCTGGCCGAATTCGACCGGGGACGCGTCATCTACGAGTATGCGTTGAATGACGCCAGACTTCTCGGCCTTGATTTGGTTCATTACCTTCATCGCTTCAATGATACAGACTACTGTTCCTTCATCGACTGCGTCACCTACTTTGACAAATGCGTCAGCGTCTGGCGTAGGAGACTTATAGAAGGTCCCGACCATTGGAGATGTTATTTGTTCTGTATCTTCAGCAACGATCTTTTCGCTTGTTGCTCCTGCGGCAGGTTCCGGGGCTGCGATAGGTGCTAACACCTGTTCTTGTGAACCACCCTTTTCGAGCCGAACTTTGAATCCGGCATCCTCCAGTTCAAACGCTGTCAATTCATGGTCTTCCATGAGCTTGATCAGTTCTTTGATCTTATCTAGATCAATTGTTGAGTTTGGAGGTTTTTCTTCCTCAGATTTACGATTTCTTCTTGTAACTGGCATGGGCTTTAGCTGATTTACCGATGATTTTGTATATTAGATCCTCCTTTTCTATTCCAGAGTCAAGCCCTAGGAATTGGTGCCGAGTGTTAAAATTTCTATAGTACGGTCAATTTCTGTTTCTGTATTATAGAAATGAGGGCTAAATCGCAGGAATTGCTCACCTGAGCGGTCTTTTCTACATGAGCATATAATTCCTGCTTTAGTGAGTTTATCGAATATTGCCAATGCATTTCCCTCTGAAGGCTTAAATGTAGTAATCGATGAAGCATTATTGCCAATTTTGGGCCCATTAATGGAGAATCCGAGTGATTCTAATTTGTTAATGAGATGAGATTTTAGCTTTAAAAGCTGCGAGGAAATATTTTTCATACCAAATTCATTGATAAGTTCCAGTGCCGCTTTAAAGCCCACGATTCCGGAGGCATTTAAAACGCCAGGCTCGTAACGTCTGGCCGTTGGGTGAAATTTAATTTTTTCCTGTGTAATATAGTCTGGAGAATGAACATTCCATGCTCCGAGCAGGGTAGGCCTTAGCATTTCGAAGTTTTCTTGCTTAACATAAACGATTCCTATCGCCATTGGTCCTAGCAGCCACTTATGGGCATCGCAGCTCATGAAATCAACATTTTGTACGGGTGTAGGAAAGGCGCCACAGGTTTGTATGCCGTCCAAAGCAAAGAGAATTCCACGCTCCCTAAGCATCTTGCCTATTGTGTCAATGTCGATCCGATAACCTGTAAGATAATGACAACTGGCCAGTGCGACGAGTCGCGTTGCGGGCCCAATTGATGATTCGACTAATTCAGGAGTAATGGTTCCTGATTCTTCTGGTTCAAGGAATTTAGTTTTGACTCCTTTGCGTTGAAGTTCGACCCAAGGGTAAACGTTTGCTGGGTAATCATCTTGATAGCAAAGGACCTCGTCACCGGCTCTCCAGTCGATTCCGTTTGCAAATAGACTAAGACCTAATGAGGTGGGGCCTAGAATAGCAATTTCTGAAGCTTTTGCTCCGATCAGGTCTGCTGCTAAGCGCCTAGTGTCGTTCATTGTTTCAATGAATTCAGGAAACTCTTGGTGGTCCTTACTGCTAGAGTGCGCGTATTGTGCCATCGCTTCAGCGGCACAAAGAGGCAGAGCAGTGACTGCGGCATGGCCTAAGAAGATCTTTTCCTTTGCTATTGGAAAACGCCGGATCCGTTCTTCTTCGTTATTGAGTAAATTTTCAAGGGTCATTGCGTTGACTCTTGTAATAGTTCTTTGGATTGATGTCTGTAATTATAATCGCCTTGCCTTTTCGCCTTCTTCGATCATTGACCAGAAATGTTTTGATTGACCCAGTGCCTTGTCTTCTGAAACTGGTAACTTTGATCTGAACAAAAAGTCTTTCAGTGTATTCTTATGCAATACGCGGTGAACTGTGACGCTATTATCTATCACTTCGAAATAAATTCTGTAGTCCTTGGATCTGTACCTATATAGTTTTGTACCATCCCTTTCCATGATGCCGAAGGGGCTCTCGTTACTCGTCTTTTCCAAGTCCTCCGGCTCAACTTTGAATTCATTGAGAAGTTCAAGCTGATTGATGGTGCTGAGGCTTGAAATTTCGGCCGCGCTGATTTCATTGAAGATGATTTGGAACACTGGTATCTATGATTAATTTTGAATTTAGCCCTGATTTTCTTGCGAATCTATCTTTCTTTTATGAGCGAATGAGGCGTTCTACCCTTGGAGAAATTCCTGTGAGAATTTCCCAAGGGATCGTTCTGGCCTTTGATGCTAATTCTGTAGCCGTGATAGGTTCTATCATTTGTCCTCCGAGCAGGGTCACCTCGTCTCCCGGACAAGGTGAAGGAGTCAGTTCACTCACATCTATCATTATCATGTCCATCGTGACTTTGCCGAGTACTGGGCAACGTTTTCCCTGGATGATCACCTCCGCACCATTTCCGGAAACTGATCTCGGATAACCGTCCCCATAACCTACCGCGACTGTTGCGACCAGAGTAGTTTTATTAGTAACGAACGTTTGTCCATAACTGATCCCAGACCCTGAAGGTAATTTCCTTATCTGAGTGATTCGAGTCTTCCATTCCATAGCAGGCTTGAATTTGTGAATTGAATCGGGTATTGGGGAGATTCCGTAAAGCATCAGCCCGGGGCGTATCATATTGCCACCCGCATTTCCAAAATTAATTACTCCTGCACTGTTAGCAAGATGGATCCAACGCGCTTTTAATTTTGATTTCTTGATAATTGTTTCGAATTTTTTAATTTGATTATTGGTGAATTCTAAGTCCCGGTCAGAGCAGGGAAAGTGGGTAGCGACTCCTTCAATTTCAATATTCGATAAAGAGGATATTTGAGGGAATTCAGAAATGAAATCCTTATCAGTGAATCCGAGACGTCCCATTCCAGTGTCCAATACAATATGAGATTTGACCCGGGAACCGGTCCGTCGCCCAATTTCATCATATTCTTTTGCTTCGACTAAGCTTGAAATTGTGACGTGCAGTCTGGCGCTGACGGCATCTTCCCGTTCATCGGGTAAAAGTGCCCCGAGGATCATGATGTCTGTAGTCTTTTCCGTTACTGACATGACGGCCAACGCTTCATTCAGAGTCGCAACGCCAAAGGCGCTGACCTCAGAATCGAGTGCCTTTATCGTTTCGGAAAATCCATGACCATACGCGTCAGCCTTGACCACAGCCATTACATCGGCACCTTCTGCTAGTTCACGAGCATGACCGAGATTTGTTCTGAGAGCATTCGGATCAATCTCGACCCAGGTCCGCTTAGGTTTTTCTTTGCCCATCAGTTGGACTTATTTAATTTTTTTTTACGTGCCCTGAGACGTTCTTCGGGGAGGATAGGAAACAGCTTACTGGGTACATGTTCCTTGACCATGATTGATTCAATTTTTTCCAGTATTTCTGGATTAAGATCAGCGACATTCTTAGTTTCGCCGGGATCCAGTTCGAGATTATAAAGTTCAGTTTTAATTTCAGCGGTTGTCTTTGCTTTGGATATCTTTTGCCTGATCCCTTTCCAATTCCCTAACCTGACAGCTTGCTGGCTCCCATAAGATGGGAACTCCCAATATAAAAATTTATGAGATTCCTGCTTCTTGCCGAGCAGGGACGGCAATAATGAGATGCCGTCCGTAACATCAGGTGCCTTGGTCCCTGCAATTTCAGAGAGTGTTGGCATCCAGTCCCAGAAAGCACTGATATGGTTACTAGTGGTCTCAGGTTTTATTTTTCCTGGCCACCGAACGATCGTTGGGACTCTGATTCCTCCCTCATAGAGACTCCCTTTGAGTCCCTTAAAGACGCCGGCACTCTTGAAAAAATCAGAATCAGAACCTCCGAGTCGATTGAATGTTGGTCCATTGTCAGACGTGAAAACGATCAAGGTGTCATTATCAAGTCCTAACTCTTTGACTAGTGAGTGGACTTGTCCGACAGAGTCATCCATTTGTGTGATCATTGCTGCGTATCCAGCGCGTGGGAAAGGATGCTTAAGGTAACCTCTATGAGTGTGTTTTTCTTCAGGGATCACTTTCTTGTATTCGTTTAGCCACTTATCCGTTGTTTGAATGCTTAGGTGAGGAATGGCGAATGGAAGGTAAAGGAAAAATGGGGTTTCTTTGTTTTTCTTGATGAAGCTCAGAGCTTCCTCGGTGAATGCGTCCTGAGAGTGGATCTTTCCATCCAGCTTCCGATCATTTCCAGGTAACGGAACTTTTTTATTATTCCTCCACAAGAACCTTGGGAAATGGTTATGAGCATGTCGCTGGCAATTATAACCAAAAAACAGATCAAAACCTTGTTTGTTGGGGTCTCCGCTAGATCCGAAGTGACCGAGTCCCCACTTGCCGATGGCTGCGGTTGTGTAGCCCTGGGTCTTTAGTATTTCTGCGATAGTAATTTCATCATCTGGAATTGGATTCTGTCCCGGGAAAGGGAAATGTTTAGTGGATCCGTCCTTAGGATCTCCATTATCTCTTATGTATGCATGCCCAGTATGTTTTCCTGTCATGAGCACGCAGCGGCAAGGCGCGCAGACTGCCTGCCCAGAATAGTGTTGAGTGAATTTAATTCCTTCCTTGGCGAGGCGATCAATGTGCGGTGTTTTGATCCATTTCTGTCCAAAGCACCCGAGCTCATTATAACCTAGGTCATCGGCAAGGATAAAGATGATGTTAGGTTTGCGTGCGAAGCTGCTAAGAGTACTGAAAGCAATGGCTAGAGTGATTATTATGAATTTTCGCATGTCTGTCATGATGCTACGCATTCATTGCGGTGCAATGGTAGTAATAAATGTATGAAATTTAAATTCTTCGCTAATTTTACTTAGAGTGAATCCTCGGGCTTGACCAGAGATGAATACTTGTTCAAAAAATAGCTATGAGCAAAGTAGTTAGTATTCACCCTTATTTTAAAGTTCATTCTGGAAAAATGGAGGAGTTCAGAAAACTTCTCGATCAGTTCATCGAAGCGACGGCCAAGGAAGATGGCTGTTTGTGGTATGATTTTACGTTGTCAGGTGATGTGGTTCATTGTCGTGAAGCTTATAATGGGGCCGAAGGATTACTGGCTCACGCTGACAATGTTGGTTCTATAATTGGCGAGGCATTGGGTATCTCTGATCTATTACGTCTGGAGATTCATGCTACTAAGGAGGACATAGAGAAGTTAAAAGAACCTTTTGCTGAACTGGGTCCTGAGTATTATGAATTTCAACTCGGCATTGGTAAGCCAGAACAAATCGTTTAGCTGTGATAACTAGGGTCGGTTTTTATGGTGCTGGTGATATCGCTGATTTACATGCTGCGGGGGTTCAGGGATGTGAAGGTGCCGACTTAGTGGGCCTCTTTGACATTGATAAGAAAAAGTCACAGGAGAAGTCCCTCCAATACAATTGCAAGGCCTTTGATTCGGCAGAGTCATTGTTAGCTGATCCATCAATTGATGCAGTCTTTGTCCTGACACCATTAGAGGATCATTGTGAGTGTGCGGTCAGTGCCCTCCGTGCAGGAAAACATGTCCTACTTGAAAAGCCAGTCAGCTCTAACATTAATGAGATCGAAGAGATTAAAGCCGTAGCAAACGAATCAGGAAAGCTCTGTGTGCCGGTACATAATTATTTGTATGAGGATAGCGTGATCCGCACTCGTGAACTTTTGGACTCAGGTAAGCTAGGCGACTTGGTGGCCATTTATATTTTCTATAACATTCATCATCCCGAAGAAGTGGCCCAGCGATATCCAGGTGTTATCAGGCAAATTCTAACACATCACGCTTATATTACATCTTTCCTTGGAGGCAAGCCAAGAAAGGCGATGGCGATGGCTTCCACTATTAATGACGGGACCGTAGCCAAAGAAAATTTAGCTATGGCTATCCTGGAACTTGAGGGAGGTGCCTTAGCTCACCTTCAGGCGAGCTTTGCCGCTGATGACCATGCCGCTGATAACTGGACATTTAAGATAAAATTGATAGGGACTACAGGGTCGACGCGTTTTAGCCATGCTGATTGGGTGCAGAACCAGAAGGCAGTCGTTCATTCTCACACTTATTCAGCCTATCATTACTCGATACTTAATACTGTTCGTTATTTTATAGAGGAATGCATTGAGCGTGATCGGGCACCACTCTCGAACCTTGATGATGCCATTACGGCGCAGAAAATCATTGAGGCGATCGAGGTTTCTGTCAGAGAGGGCAAAGCGATAGGCCTATAATCTCATTTTTTCTCACGCAGTTTTGAAAAGACATTGCCGGTCGGCTTTTTTGGGAGGGATTCTTGCCACTGAGTTAACATTTTTTTTAGTTGCTTTACATTGTCTGGGTATTTTTCTTTAAGGTCATTTTTTTCAAATGGATCAATGACTAAATCATACAGTTCGACATATTGAGAATTCCGATTAGTTACCATTTTCCATTTTTTGCTTACGACTGCATAGGAGACCCAGTGGTCAGGTTTTGATTTTCGAGCTGGCCAGGGAGAGGTTGCTTTCCAGAAGAGAGGTTTTTGACGGAGACTCTGGCCCTTTCCTTTCAGAGCTGATACCTGGCTCATTCCATCAGGACTGTAGGACCCTGGGAGCTTCGCTCCTGCAATTTCACAGAAAGTTGGAAGTAGATCCACAGCAGATAGGATGGATGTCTTATCTATTTTGCCTGCTGCTATATGTTTAGGCCAACGTGCGATGAAGGGGACCCCTACACCGCCTTCAAATAGCGAAGCCTTGTATCCTTTGCGTCCACCAGTGATACCTTTTGCGGCTGCAATATTAAATCCTTCACCCGTTGCGGTATCGTGCATCGATTTTAGCGCAGTATCAGGCAATGCCCTGGCCGGCCCATTATCCGAACTGAAAATGACTAATGTATTTTCTGTAAGCTGTAAGCGATCCAGTGCGTCCAACACCTCACCTACACGATCATCGGCATGTGCCAGTACCGAAGCATAAATATTGTCTTGTTCTTTTAATTTGGGAAATTGCTTGCGGTATTTTTCTACGGTATGAAACGGAGTATGAGGTTCATGAAGCCATAGGTTCACAAAGAAGGGCTTTCCAGCACGATTACTGTTCTCAATAAATGCTATGGTGCTTTTAGCATCTTCGTGAACTGGCATTTGCTTACCTGAGCAGTTAAAGGCTCCATAAGTATCAAAGCCGTATCGGCTTGGCAAAGGAGAGTCAGGAATCATGTCATTGGCAAGATGCCATTTGCCGAAGTGGGCAGTTGCATAACCGGCACTTTTGAGAAACTTGGAGAGGAGAGGCCCTTCTGGATTGAGCCAGTCAGGCATGTTTCTCCTAGCATTACTGGGAACCCATGCGAAATGACCATTAATGTTGTAGCGTGCCGGGAAATGACCAGTCATCACAGCGGTCCGGCTAGGAGAGCAGACGCCACTGGCCACAGTGAAGCGATGAAAGTCTGTGCCCTCTTTTGCTAACCTATCAATATTAGGTGTTTTTACATAGGGATGCCCATGACAGCTGAGATCGCCCCAGCCCCAGTCATCTGCAAAGATAAAAAGTATATTGGGAGTGGCTCCTTTGACTGCAAAGTTAAGAAATATACCAAGGGTTAGGAGTATAACAGGAACTGAAATTCTATTCATGTTTTTGTAGTGAAGGGGTTCTTTAGTGTTTGCCGAGAAGGGCCGAACTCTGAATGCGCGCAAGTGAGTGGATAAAACTATGAATCCAAACCTAGCTCAGGATTGGTTCCTGAGGCATGACTCGGTGCAGTGACTCCTAGTTTTTCATAAGAGCGTTTCATTGCTACTCGGCCCCTGGGGGTTCTAGCAAGCATTCCCTGCATGATGAGATAAGGCTCGTAGACTTCTTCGATCGTTGAGGAGTCCTCGCCGACGGCAACGGCCAATGAATTTAGTCCCACGGGCCCGCCATCAAACTTGTAGATTAGAGCCTCGAGTATCCTCTTGTCCATTTCATCGAGACCATCATCATCAATGTCGATCATTTTAAGGGCCCCGTCTGCAACTTCCTGAGTGATGATGCTGTCTGCTTTGACCTGAGCGAAGTCCCGTACCCATCTCAATAATGAGTTGGCAACTCTTGGAGTTCCTCTTGAACGGGATGCGATTTCTATTGCGCCGCCTGATTTGATCTCAACTTTGAGCAGGTTAGCTGATCGGCTTACTATTTTAGTGAGTTCTTCTGCAGTGTAGTAATCGAGCCGGTTCGTCATCGTGAACCTTGATCTGAGAGGGGCGGTCAGCATTCCGGCACGAGTCGTTGCACCGACCAAAGTGAATCTTGGTAATGAGAGTTCGATGGTTCTGGCATTGGGGCCCTGATCAATAATGATATCTAACCGATAGTCTTCCATTGCGGGGTACAGATATTCTTCGATGGCTGGGTGCAGCCTATGGATCTCATCAATGAATAGAACATCACCCCTCTTAAGGTTAGTGAGTATTCCGGCCAGGTCCCCGGCCTTTTCAATTTGTGGTCCACTGGTTGAATGTAATTGGGATCCGGTAGCGGAGGCGATAATATGTGCCAGAGTTGTTTTGCCTAGGCCTGGAGGCCCAGATAATAGGATATGAGCCAGAACATCTTCCCTCTGCTGTGCGGCTTCTATCATTAAGGAAATCCGTTCTTTAACTTTCTCTTGCCCAAAAAACTCCGTTAGTTCTGGAGGTCTCAAAGAGACATCAAAGTCAGTTTCTGTGGCTTCTGTGTAAAAATTCTCCTGCACGATTTATTTGATTTTTCCCATTAATATCACTTGAAGCGAACAAAAATTAATTAATATTAACAATTTTTTATAAACTTTACTATCAAGCCAGCTAATTATATTAAACAAAGACCGAGCTATTAACATCCCAATTGGCTTATAATAAGTAATTTATATCAAATTATGGATTAGATTTGAGATCCGTAACTTAACAAAAGAAGACAAAAGAAAAACAATTAACTTTTATGTATAATTCGATAAATGGCTTGAATGAAGCCGCGCGATTTGTCCATAATTCCACTGACCTTCAATAAGATACTCTGAATACCATAATGACATTTCATATTAGGCAATTAATCTCAGCCGCGTTCATTTTCATTTTTCTAGTACTTGGTCAGTCAGTTTTGCATGCCGAGAAGATTACTGATATTTCAATTCAGTATGCGGGAGCTCCAACAGTAGACCAGGCTGCTCTCATTGCTCAGATACGTAGTAAAGTTGGTAGCGAACTGGATGCGATGGAAGTCGAAAAGGATATCAAGAATCTTTATTCGAGTGGGTTAGTGGATAATGTGAGGGTTTTGACCGAACCGAATGAAGGTGGTGTTCGTGTTATATTTTTGGTCCAGACCCGTGCAATTTTGGGGGAGGTTTCTTTTATTGGGAATTCTTTGGCCACTAATAAATTACGCAAAGAGACGGCACTTGAAATTGGTGAAGCATTTGATGATACGCTCCTTGAAACGGCTCGAGTGAGCTTAGAGGCACTGTATAAGAAGAAGGGATTTTCCAATGTGGGTATTACCTATAAGGTTGGTGGAGCAGAGAGACCTGGATTTTCGAGAGTCACATTTGTCGTTGATGAGGGAGTTTTGGAAAGGCTCAGCAAGGTTAAATTTTTTGGCAACGAATCCATTTCTGATCGGCTCCTCTCGGGTCAGATGCATGTGAAGGCCAGTCGTGCGTATAATGTTTTCAAAAAGAACCGGGGGATTGATTCTGCTGAACTCGAAGAGGATGTTGTTAGGATTGAGGAATATTATCGTAACGAAGGATATATAAATGCACGTGTGACTGAGGTAGTGCGTGAGCCTGCAGGTGATAAGGTGGATCTTGTCATTCATATTAATGAGGGCAATAGGTTCACAGTAAATAAGGTTTCTGTTTCAGGAATAAAGGCCGTGTCGCAGAAGGATGTTTTGCCCCTTCTAGAGATGAGGGAAGGTGCCGTGTATTCTTCCGAAGGCATTAGTACTGATCTGGTCGGATTGCGGAGGTATTACGCGAACAATGGGTATTCAAATGTGCGCATTTCTCCCCGTGTTGACAGTTCTTCAGAGACCATGGTTGATATCGAATACGCAGTGTCAGAAGGCGTTCAATCAACGGTCGAGTTGATTAATATTAGTGGTAATGATCGGACCCTCGATAAGGTCATTCGTCGCGAATTGGCACTCGCTCCTGGAGATGTATACAATGAAACGAGATTAGAAGTGAGCCGTAACCGCCTCATGGGATTGGGATTCTTTGATGGGGTTAATGTGACTCCGACAGACTCTGCAACGCCTGACCATACAGACATTAGTATTGAGGTGAGAGAGAAATCGACAGGCACGGTGAACTTTGGTGCCGGATTCAGTTCGATTGATAATTTGGTT
Organism: Verrucomicrobiales bacterium; assembly: GCA_014239335.1. Classification (GTDB taxonomy): domain Bacteria; phylum Verrucomicrobiota; class Verrucomicrobiia; order Verrucomicrobiales; family DEV007; genus EC70. The sequence continues at coordinate 21,304 of JAAZZC010000239.1, read as the reverse complement.
GGATTCATGGATATCGTTCAGACCAATTTCAGGTTGTTCGGCAAGCCTCACGTAGGTGGCGGTGAAAAGATTCGTTTGGGAGTACAGTATGGTAGGAGGCGGAAGGACTTTCAGTTCGATTATACTCAGCCGTGGCTATTTGATAAGAAGCTTGCATTTGGAACGGGACTCTATTTTAGGGACCTCTTATATCTTTCTGATAAGTATGATCAAACCATTGGGGGAGCCTATATGAGTTTGCGTAGGCCGCTCGGTGAATACACGTCCCTTTCGTTCAAGGCGAGTCTGGAAAATTATGAAATTGATGTGGATTCAGATTCAAGTGACACCCTCAGAAAGGAAGAGGGCGAATATGATCGTGCTCTCTTCGCGGTAAACTATGTGATAAACACTACAGATAGTCAGTACTTGACCAGACGGGGGCACCGGATATCTCTTGGCACTGATGTTTCCTTTGGTGATGTGGAAACTTATGGAGTTCAGCTTTCAGGATCAAAATATTTCCTTTTACCTTTTGATACTATTTTGAGCATTAATGGGCAGTACCGTAGCGTTGACGGTAATGATAATGTTCCGATCTTTGAGCGTGAGTTCTTGGGAGGTGCCCGTAGTTTGCGAGGATATGAGTATCGTGAGGCAAGTAGCCCAGCACTTCGTGACGAACAGGGAGAACCATTAGGAGGAAGGACCGCAGCTTATTTTACCGCAGAGTATAGTTTCCCATTACTTAATTTAAAGAAGTTTAGAGGTCATGTTTTCTATGATGGAGGAATGCTTTCCAACGATGCTTGGGACTTTGGGGGAGACTATTTGTCTGATTATGGTATAGGACTTGACTTGTACCTGCCGATGGGTCCGATCCGATTAGATGTGGCCTGGCCCATGCAAACAAATGAATGGGTAGAGGATAAGATGAGGTTCCAGTTCAATATGGGGTATCAGTTCCGCTAATTTTTAGCGTGAACTATCATATCCTTTTAAAAGGACTTTGCGGAACCAAGTATTTATCTTGAAAATCAAACTATTGTGGAGGATTCTCCTTTTATTATTATGACGAAATCTGCCTTCTTTCTTCCAGTTGTTATAATCAGTCTAGCCTTCATGATGTCCGGTGCCGGTGCACAGGGAATGAAGATTGGGATCGTTGATATGAATCGAGTCTTTGCGGAATATTACAAGACAAAGGATGCGGATAAGGTTGTGAATGAGCAAAAAGAAGCGGCCAAGAAAGAGCTAGAGTCCATTAATAACGATTATAAAAAGCTTTTGGATGGTTATCAGAAATTGGCAACAGAAATTAAAGATCCAGCAATTGGTGAAGAGCTTCGAAAGAAGAAGCAGAAAGAAGCGCAAGAAGTGGCGTCTAAGGCACGTGCTCTTGAGCGTGAGAAGAAGGAGCTGTCAGACAGGAGGCAGAGAATGCTGCTCACAGAAGTTGACCGAAAGCGTAAAGCTTTGATTGAAGAGATTCAGGACTTTGTCGGCGATATGGCCAAGAAAAAGAATTATGACATAGTCTTTGATAAGTCGGGCCTTGGAACGCGCGGCATTCCTTTTCTCCTGCATTCTAAAGACGCAGTTGATTTTAGTGAAGAACTCATTGGAGTATTGAACAAGAATGCACCTTCTCCTTAGTAGGGTGCATCGTTAATAAAAGGAGGAACCCCTCCAACCCGTGCAGATTAAACTTTGCGACATAATAGCTAAGCTTGAAGCTGAAGTCATTAACCCTGCCCAGAAAGAAATTGGGGTAAAGGGGCTCGCTTCTCTTTCAGGGGCCGGCCCAGACGAGTTATCTTTTTATCATGATGGTCGTTACTTAAATGATCTAAAATCAACTAAGGCTGCTGCCGTTCTTGTTTCCTTAGAGTTTAATGAAGAGGTTAGTCATGTTCCTCTCATTAAGGTTAAGAGCCCATCCATGGCATTTAATGAAATTGCCAAGGACCTGTACGCTTCAGAATCAGATTCATATGAGAAAGGGATCCACCCTAGTGCAGTCATTGCTGAGGACGTTCAAATAGATCCGGCCACCGTCAGCGTAGGGCCGAATGTTGTCATTGGTGCAAGAACAAAGATAGGGGAAGGCACTACGATTGGTGCTGGAGTCATTATAGGTTCCAATGTGGAAGTGGGTGAGAATGGTTACTTTTATCCAAATGTTGTGATTTATGATCGTTCACGAATTGGAAAACGTGTGATCGTGCATGGAGGAAGTATCATTGGCTCTGATGGTTTTGGGTTTGAATATGACGGATCAGCTCATCAAAAGATTGAACACTTTGGCTACGTGATAATCGAAGACGATGTCGAAATTGGAGCAAATTGTACAATAGACCGTGGCCGTTTCGGAAAGACCTTAATAGGTCAAGGAACCAAATTTGATAATCTGGTCCAGGTAGCGCATAATGTTATCATAGGTAAGAATTGTATTTTTGTTGCTGATACGGCCATCGGAGGCAGTTGTAAGATTGGAGATAATGTGACAATGGCGGCTCAGGTAGGTGTGGCTGGTCACATAGAGATCGGGTCCAATGTTGTGCTTGTTGCGAGGACCGGAGTTACGAAGAGTTTGGCGGGTGGAGAGCCTAGTAAGCCTGCATTCTATTCTGGCTTCCCTGCCGGTCCGATTGAGAGGGTCCGAAAAGAAATGGTTTTTCCAAGGAGACTTCCAAATATATTATCCCGGCTAAAGGCGGTAGAGGATCAACTCTCTGCAGAATAGAGGGACTGGAAAATTATTCTAAATCTATTTCTTTTCCTGGATCAGGAATGATTACTTCTGTTTCCGGTAACCGTTGACCTAGTCTTTGCTTCATCCATTCGATGGCCTCTTTGTCACCGTGCACTAGAATAATTTTTTTAGGATGAACTGATTCCGCATATTCAATTAGACTCTCTCGCGGGGCGTGCCCACTGAAGTCAAAACTTTGCACTGAGCATTGACGTTTAACAGGTTCTTTTTTTGAATCCAACAGTACCTCTTCTCCTCTTTCTGATCCAATGAGCCTTGCCATCGGTGAGTCAGGATCGGCATATCCGACGCAGGCGACAAGGTTACGGGGGTTAGCGATGAACTGTTGAGCTAGTCTATTTGACATGGTCTTCTCTGTCATCATTCCGCTAGACAGTGTATAGACGTTACCTTGTTCTAGTTTTGGAAGTTCTCCCCTGAACCGAGGGGTAGATAGCAAGCCTTTCACGCGCATCAGGTTTAATCCTTGGTGATTGCGTCTAATACGATTTGAAAATCTGTCATAGATCTTTGTCATTTTGATACTGAGCCCACCTATTAGGAATGAAGAGTTCCTTAATTTTCTGGCCCTTTGAAGTTCGTGAAGCATCATGATTGTTTCCTGTGTCCTTCCCATAGCAAATAGAGGGATCATGACTGAACCCTTTCCCTCGAGACATTCTTCCATCCTCAATGCGAGTTTTTCTGCTTCAGACCATCTGGTATATTCGGGGTCCCGAGAAGCTCCGCCGCGGGTGCATTCCAATATGAGAACGTCAATCCTTTCACTTGGAAGGTCCGCTCCCTTAAGAATGCTCTGATCCTCAAAGTGAACGTCACCCGTATACAGTATTTTTTTTCCCGAAAATTCAAATAGGGGGCTGACCGCTCCCATGATGTGGCCGGCATCATAAAAAGTACATGAAGCGCCCCCAGTCTCATGCAATTCAAATTTCCTACCGTTTCTTCGCGGATGCCATTGCCTATTCACTTTGTGAATTTCACGGTGAGTGAAAAATGGATACTCATTAATCCCAAGTTCTTCCCTCTTGGAAGTCATTACATTCACTGAATTGTGCAGTAGTGCCTGGGCCAGGGCATCAGTCGCTTCACTCATGAAGACCGGCATTTCTGGGTAATGTCTTTGGATGACAGGCAAGGATCCTGAATGGTCCAGATGTGCATGAGAAAGGATGGCCGCATCTAAGGGCTCATCAAGGATTCGATCGAACTGAGGCAGAGCATCCTTTGATTCTGCTTTCGGGTGCATTCCTGAATCAATCAGAATTCGCTTATCCCCTAAGCTAAGAAGGTAACAATTCGCTCCAATTTCTATGTTGCGAGTGAGGCTTTGGAAGCGAATCATTTGGTAGTAATCATTACCTAATGCTTCAAATTGGTTGCGCCAAGTAATAAACTCAAATCTTTAATAGTCTTTTTATTTGATTAAGATTTCATTTACTGAAGTTGATTCTAAAAACTTAATATCTCATGATCTATTTTATAAGAAAACTTTTCCTGCTAATTGCTTTCCTTTATTGCTATGCGTGGCCAGATATTTCAGATGCATCTGGAAGGCCCAACGTTGTTCTGATCATGGCCGATGATCTTGGATTTGCAGATCTGGGATGTTACGGCGGAGAGATCGAGACCCCTGTCCTAGACAGTTTAGCTGAGAACGGTCTCAGATTCTCTCAGTTCTATAATACAGCCAAGTGTCATTCCTCCAGAGTGGATCTGTTGACCGGAATGTATTGCGGGCAAGCAGGCTCTGCTAAATTGTCCAATGGGCCAACTATTGCCGAGGTTCTCAGGCCTGCAGGCTATCAGACATTGATGGTAGGGAAGTGGCATCTGGAAAAGGAGCCGACTGATAAAGGATTCAGTCGATACTTTGGTCATCTGAGCGGTGCCACTAATTTCTTTACTGGTGATGACTCATTTCGACTTGATGGTAAGAAATTTGATGTTCCGAAGGAAGGTTTTTATACTACGGACGCGAACACGGACTATGCAATTCGTTTTGTGAATGAGAGTTTAAAGAAGGATAAGGACAAGCCTTTCTTTTTGTACCTCGCATACAATGCCCCCCATTACCCACTTCAGGCACCTAAGAAAGAAGTCATGAAATACCGCGGCAAGTATACGGGAGGCTGGGACCGGTTACGAGAGAAACGTTATGATAAGCAACTTCATCTCGGGTTGATAAAAAAAGACTGGCCATTGAGCCCGCGACCTCAGAACGTTAGGCCATGGAATGATCTCACTGATAAAGAAAAGGACTGGGAGGACTTTCGTATGGCCGCTTATGCAGGAATGGTTGATCGAATGGATCAAGGTATAGGGAAACTTGTTGAAAGGCTCAAAGCACTTGGTGTTTTTGAAAATACTTTATTTATGTTTTGTTCTGATAATGGGGCCTGTCCTTTTGAGCGGACACGAGGCGCTGATAAGATGCCGTGGGATCCTGAGAGTTATTGGACTTACGATACTGGTTGGGCGCATGCGGGTAACACACCTTTTCGCTGGTACAAACAGAACCAACACGAGGGTGGCATAAGTAGCCCGATGATCGTTCATTGGCCGAAGGGTTTAAAAACAAAGAAAGGTGCCATCACAGATCAGGTGGGGCATCTCGTTGATTTTATGCCTACCTGCATGGATCTGGCCGGGGTTGATTACCCTGACAAGAATCCAAACTCAAAATTAATGGGGAAATCCCTCTTACCGATTATTGAGGGGGAGAAACGAGAAGATCATGAGTTTCTGTATTTTCATTTTGGCAATAATCGTGCAGTCCGCAAAGGAAAATGGAAAGTGGTTTCGGCTCGTGGCGGCCCTTGGGAACTTTATGATATGGTCGCAGACCGGACCGAACTGAAGGATCTGTCCAAGTCCAGGCCAAAGTTAAGGAATCAACTTATAAAGGTTTGGTATGACTTTGCTGAGGGAACTGATCAGTTATCTAAGAAGCAGAGAAGACCCGTATCTAAAAGTTCCCAGCCATGGAGAAAGCGTGGCTAGTTAGCGCATTTCCACTTTTGCCCCAGGTCTCACTAGATTTGAAAGGCGGACAACGTCCCAATTAGCCAGTCTAACGCAACCGGCACTTCTGGACCGACCAATTGTGTGGGGAGAGGAGGTCCCATGCAGACCGATCCCACCCTTATTTAATCCTGCCCAGAAAATTCCTATTGGGCTGTTAGGGCCTGGTGGCAGTAGGTGAGCTTCATTGCTGCGTTTCCCTGTTTCAAGCATGCTTTGATCCCATCTGAACGTTGGGGTAGTTATCATATTTTGAATGACCCAGCTACCACGATGAATGAATTTTTCTTGGCCGGGCGTTATAGGAAATGTAGCAAGTATCTTCTTTTTTTCCCATATGGCTACAAGCTTTTGAGTTGTATCCACGATGACTAGTCGCTTACTTAGTTTTCTTTCCCGTTGGAATGACTTATCTTTTTTTATGTCTTCAATCTTAAACGGAGTCACATTTGGAACATTAATGACAGTACCTGCGGTTGCCTTTTCCCAATCTATTTCAGGATTTATTTTTGTGAGGTATTTTTCATCAGAGTGGAAACGTTCGGCTGCAAATTCAAGTATTGATCTATAATAAAGGTAATCAATTTCTGCCTGCTCAGAAGGTTCAAAAGAGACTTCTCCAACAAAATTGAAATCCTCTTCCTTGATAGTGTAAGTAGTAAAGAGCTCATCAATAACCGCATTTGATTCATTTATTACCTTATAATAGTTATCGTATTTCAGATCGTATCCAAAATTGTAATGGGCAACTGCCTTGCGGGTAAATTGTCCCATCTGACCATCAATCTTACCGGGCCCAAACATTTTCTCATCAAGAAATATCTGAATTCGGAGAATGGTTTCAGTGTCTTTTTTTGAGGGTTCAGGCAAGTACCCAATTGCCTTTTTGCTGAACCCGGTAGGCGCCAAATAAATTATCCCAAAGATGATTAAGAGACTCTTGTACAATGTTTACTTCTTGTTATTAGGTTAAGTGACTTAGGTTATTTTTTGGGGATTTTTTATTTAAAAATGTATTGAGTTAATGAGCTGCTAAAGGTTGAAAGCAGAATGGACTATATTGGCAGATTGCTCAAGATCCTCTTCTTTGATGATGACCGCAGTTTTTATTTCTGAGGTTGATATCATTTGAATATTGATACCATTATTTGCAAGGGCAGCAAACATCTGAGCTGCGACTCCGGAGTGAGAGCGCATGCCAATTCCGACCACGCTAAGTTTACCAATACCGTCAGTCGTTTCGATGGAGGATTCGTTACCCAGATCCTTAAGGATAGGATCTATCGTTTGTTTTGCCTTTTTCAGGTCCGATCGGTGCAAGGTGAACGAGATATCAGTCTGATTCGTTTTGGAGACGTTCTGCACAATCATGTCGATCACGACACCCGAATCGGAAATTGCATGAAATATTTTCGCGGCGACTCCCGGCTCATCGGAAACATTTTCGATGGTTACCTTTGCCTGTTCTCGCTCGATGCTTACTCCACGAACGACCACGGATTCCATGTTAGGGTGTTCTTCTGTCACGATTGTTCCTGGGTTTTCATTTAGGCTGCTTCTTACTTCAAACTTAACGCCAAACTTTTTGGCAAACTCAACGGATCTTGACTGCATTACCTTAGAGCCAGATGAAGCCATTTCCAGCATTTCATCATACGAAATTTCATTAATTTTCCGAGCCTCGGGTACGACACGGGGGTCACATGTGTAGACTCCATCAACGTCTGTTAGTATCTGACATAAGTCAGCATCTATGGCTGCCGCCATTGCTATAGCGGTCAGATCTGAACCGCCACGTCCGAGTGTAGTAATGCGCCCATCCGGGCTCCGGCCCTGAAATCCGGCCAGAATGACGATGTGGTTTTCATCGAGGAGTCGATGAACTTCGTCCGGTGTAATATTTGATATTCTTGCTTTTGTATGGTCTCCGTCCGTGACAATTCCTGCCTGTGCTCCGGTCAATGAGATGGCTTTGCCACCCATAGCGTTAATTGCCATTGAAGTCAGAGCAATAGTCGTTTGTTCTCCTGTAGCTAAGAGAACATCCATTTCACGGTCCGTAGGCTCATTGTCTGGAGATACCTCGTTTGCCATTTCAATGAGTCTATTAGTGACTCCGGCCATGGCGGAGACCACAGCCACGACCTGATGCCCTGCCTTTTGGGTCTCAAGGATCCGCTTGGCGACACTATTAATCCTTTCAGTGTTACCTACTGAAGTGCCTCCGTATTTCTGTACTATGAGTGACAAGTCCCGTTCTAATTAAAATTGAGTGGCAACTATTTACAATAATTCAATATATTAAAGTTCTAAAGTGAGTCTTATTGTAAAATATTCTCTTCCAGATATTCTCTAATTGCATCTGTATTTGCCGGTAATCTTTCTTTTTTAGGAGTACGGCTTCTGAGTTTTTCGAGGATAGGATGTTTGGGACTCTCATTAATTGCCTCGTTGATTGTTTCTGGGAACTTAGCCGGATGGGCTGTGGCTAGCATGATAGTTGTCTGGTTATTTGCCACTTCATTAAAGCAACAGGCCGTGTGCGGGTCCGGTACATAATTGAAGTGGTCTTTGGCTTTACGGATATTTTCAATGATGCCTGAATCATCGGTTCGTGTAGCAGAGAATTTTCCAGCATCGAATTCAGGAATGATAACTTCGTTTCCTTTTTTGATTTCTTTCATTATCTCTGAAGTGCTTTGGCCTTCTTCTCCGAGATGATAGTAAAGAAAACGTTCAAAGTTTGATGCGACCTGAATGTCCATCGAAGGTGCTAGGGACGGGTTCACTGTCCTTGGATCGTAAATGCCTTCCCTAAATAAACGGAACAGTAAATCATTCTGGTTCGTCGCTACCGTGAACTGTTCGGCTGGTAATCCCATCTGGCCCGCTAACCATCCGGCTAAAACGTTACCAAAGTTTCCGGTTGGTACAACGTAATGGACGTGCTCATTGTGCTTCTTTGGTAATTGCTTATATGCATGAATGTAATAAACGCATTGGGCTAATATTCTGGCCAGGTTAATGGAGTTCACTGCCGAGAGGCGGGCTCTGTACTTGAAATTGAGGTCTTCGAACAGGTCTTTCACTATCCTTTGCGCATCGTCGAAAGATCCTTCAATGGCTATAGGAAAAATGTTATCAGATCCAGTGCATGTCATTTGCCGTTCCTGAATATCTGAAATTCTTCCTTCAGGATACAGGACGAAGACGCGGGCGCCTTCCTTGTCAGCGAGGCCATGAATGGCTGCTGATCCGGTGTCCCCTGAAGTTGCTCCTAGGACGTTGATTGCTTTGCCTGTCCTTGCAATTTGTTCTTCGAACATGTTGCCGACGAGTTGAAGTCCAAAATCTTTGAAAGCGAACGTTGGTCCATGAAATAATTCCAGAATGTAAGTGCTATCGCTGAGTTCAACTAGTGGTGCTGCGTTTCCAGGATCTTCAAAGCTTGAGTATGATTTTTCAAAGAGTTCATTGGTCTGTTCTTTTGAATGGTCATCATCTAACAATTGAAAGAATTCGGCTGCCAGTTCCGGATACCGTGTTGGTCCTTTTTCTAGGAGTCCTTGAATTGATGGTAGTCTTTGCGGAACATAGAGGCCCCCGTCCGGTGCGAGTCCTGCGGCAAACGCATCAGTGAAATTAAGAGGAGGAGCCGAACCTCTTGTCGAAAGGAATCGCAAGGCTATTGAATGGTTATTGTTCCAATGTTTCCACGCGTAGGAGCGTGTGTTCAGGCTCGACTGTATCGAGTTCAAGTATGGATTTAAGCGCCGCCTGCACGGTTCCATAACTGGCATCATGCAGGAGAAGTACAAGAGGAATATGTTCCGTTGAGGATTCGGGCTCAGGTTGAATTACTGAAAGGATTCCCACATCATGATTTGCTGTAATGGTTGCAATTTTGGCAAGTACACCTGGCCTGTCAGCAACGCTCAACCGTAAGTAGTATTGTGAGATGGTTTCAGAAAGAGGTAGGACAGTGCCGAACTCTCCTTTTGGGACAAATCCAGTGCACCCTACCCGATTATTGATATTCTCCGCGGCGTCGGCCAGATCGCTGATGACGGCGCTCGAAGTCGCGTCCTGCCCAGCACCGCTTCCGTAGAATAGGGTTTCTCCTACAACGTCTCCGTGCACGGCTACCGCGTTGAAGACCCCATCCACTGAAGAGAGAATATGGTCTTTAGGGATCAGGTTGGGGGAGACTCGAACCTCTATACGTTCATCGTTCTCCGCCTGCCTAATAACTCCTAGCAGCTTAATCTCATATCCTAGATCATCTGCGAAGGCAACATCGTCTAGGGAAATGTCCTCTATGCCCATCACAGAAACCTCCTCGGTCCTCAGCCACTGCCCGTAGGATAACCATCCAAGAATGATCGCCTTGTGGCCAGCGTCCCAACCATTGATGTCTAGTGAAGGGTCGGCCTCGGCGTATCCTTTTTCTGTTGCCTCTTCGAGGGCTTCAGTAAATTCAATGCCTCCCGAGTTCATTCTCGTTAGAATATAGTTCGAGGTACCATTGATGATTCCATAGATGGATCCGATCCTGTTTCCGATGAGAGCCTCCTTCACTGCTTTGATGATTGGTATTCCTCCGGCAACGGCTGCCTCACAGTAGAGCGGAGCGTTTTGCTTTTCTGAGAGCTCAATTAATTCTTTGCCACGCTCCGCCAGAACGGCCTTATTTCCTGTGACTACGGCCTTGTTCGCATTCAGCGCTCCGCTGATTAGCTTGAAGGCTTCGTCCACGCCTCCGATCAACTCCACAATCACATCGATGTTAGGGTCTTCGATTAATTCTTTCCAGTCCGCGGTGATTAATTCTTTAGGGACTTCGATGTCCCGTTTCCGGTTAATGTCCCGCACCGCAATTTTTGTGACTATGAGATTCGTTCCGGTCCTCTCACTCAATAGCTCCTGATTCTTGAGCAGATTCTTGTACACGCCGGTCCCGACGTTACCTAGCCCAGCAAGACCAATTCGCAGTTGTTTTTCTTTTTCTTCCACTTCTCTTGTAAACCATTAGCACTATCCGGTTTAAGATGCTCATGTGCAAGCGATTCTACTAGGCTTTGAGGATCATTCTGGCCAGTTCCCTGAATTTGAATTAGAATCTGAACATGGCAAAGACTGCTCTACTACTGGATCCGGTATTCAAAAAACATGACACTGGTCCGGGGCACCCGGAATCCGCGGCCCGCTACCGAGCGATTACTGAAGCTCTTAATAAAAGAGGAGTTCCAGAAAAGTGTCTAAAAATTGATCTTAGGAATGCGACAGATTCTGAGATCCTAGGCTGCCATACTGCTCAGTACTTGGACACTGTGAGGAAGGACATTTCTGAAGGCAAAAAAGAGTTGAGTACGGGTGACACGAATGTATGCAAGGAATCATACAAGGTAGCGTCGCAGGCTACCGGTTCAGTGCTCAACGCAATTGATAACGTTTTTGATAAAAAGTGTAATAATGCATTTTGTGCGGTCCGGCCCCCGGGCCATCATGCTTCAGCGGACCGTGGAATGGGTTTTTGCATCTTTAATAATGTGGCCATTGCTGCCCGTTACGCCCAGTCCAAGCACGGGGCCGAGAAGGTGGCTATCATTGACTGGGACGTTCATCACGGGAACGGGACTCAGGACATTTTTTATAATGACGGTTCGGTTTTCTATTTTAGTACCCATCAATCACCCTGGTACCCTGGCACCGGGGCTCATAATGAGACCGGTAACGGGAAAGGCGAAGGATCGACCATGAATCGGCCCATGCCGGCAGGTTCAGGATTCAAAGAGCTGGGACCTTTCTTCAGTGAAGACTTCATGGAGGCAATGGAAGAATTTAAACCTGATCTTGTTCTGATATCGGCCGGTTTTGATTCTAGGCTCGGGGACCCTCTTGGTCATTTCAGGCTCACTGATGAGAATTTTACCGAATTGACTAAGGTTCTCCTTGATGTTGCTCATAAGTATTCGGACGGGAGGCTCGTGTCTATCCTTGAGGGAGGATACAATATTGATGGGCTCGGGGACGCTGTCGAGAGTCACGTGAGTCAGCTCATCAAAGTCTGACAGTTTAATGTCATCAGTTTAATGTCACCGAATTAGCTTTTACTGATCAAACCCTTCGAGGAGTTCGGCATCAAGGCCAATGTCACCAACACTGTTTAACCCTGAGCAGCAACAGCCTCTATTAAGCGGCACCAGCACCCACTAAGGCAAGCAAGAAAGCAACCACGTAACCAATAAGCGAGATGATGAATAATTTTGCCGCACCCTTTGCATCATCCCAAAACTTAGCCATATAAAAGAAAACACCAAAAGGCACTAATAAATTAATTAGACCCCAACCCGTGCTTTGTTTAAAACCTTTGACGATAAGCATTATTCCGCTTACAAGGCAAAGAATTGAACAGATGACATATAATATTCCAGCGATAGCAAGCATAATAGATAAAGAGGTAGGTGTTAGTTTAATAAATGACGAATTTAACTAACTATAATTCAAATGTAATGTTAGTAAATTACAAAATCTTCTGAATTTTATAATATATTACAATAAATGCTTGCGCAAATTATTGGCAGTTTCTTTCTGATTCTTTTTCTGGCCGGGTGTGATGTTACGGAAAATCCCGTTCTGGATTCTTCTGGTTTAGGGCTCGAGGAAAGGGTCGCCGTGATGAACAAAATCATTGAACCTCTTTCCGAAGTCCCTTCAGAAATTCTGGACGCCCATTACATTGAGACTCGGATAGGAGACGGGCACCTATTTGCTGGTGTGGGACCTTCTGATTTTTTGTTTTTTGCTTTAATCAAAGTGCCTAAAGAGGAGGCAAAGAAATGGTCGCAAAATTTAAAGGAGCCTTACAACGAAGTGACGGGATTTTCTTCTCCTGAAGGTGATAAAAAATGGTGGCTAGCAAAAGAAAAATTTATGGAACTTAGATTATACGAAACCAAGACTTATTTTGGGCGCTATAATGGCTGGATGGCTATTGATGATGCGAGCGGCCTGATCTATGTTCACACCTACACCTTATAGAGATTTAAATGATGAGAATATATCCCACTATCGCTTGCATAGTTATTTCTCTATGTCTAACGAGTTGTCTAGATAAGAAGCCTAGATCGTTCTTTGCTGAAGATGGAATCATTTTTGGCGATGCAAAAAAAATTGGGAAAGAAGATGTATTTATTCCAATCTCTTTCAAGACTTCGATTGTGCATTCTGCCCAGATATTTCATGATGTGGAGTGGGCTGAGAAGAATGGTGTGATTTATATAAATGCGATTTTTAATGAGCCACCTTTTTCAAAAAAAATAGATTATTCAGGAGGCATCGTTCTCAAGAAGCCAAAATTACAAACATATGATCTTAAATATAAGGATCCAAATCCTAGTAGAGGCATTCACGACATTGGTAAAATTAAGATGCCCTAAAACTATTAGGATTTATTAAGAGGTGAAAAGATTTTTAATATTTGTATTTTTATTTCCTGGCCTGCCTCTTTTTTGGCTTTGGTATACCTTTGTGGGGCCTGGTTACTGGGCCGAATACAAGGACATTAAGGCGGAGCTGGAAAAGATCCCTGAGCTTGAAATTAAGGAGTTAGGATATAATGAGGATATTACCCTTGAGGATATATGGGCCATTCTTCACGTTAAGGGGAAGGGGGATCTGACCGTTTATGGGCTTACTAGGGAATCCTTTGAAGAGCCAAAAAGGTTAGTTCTAGGTGCAATCGGAGGTTTTGATATTCGCTTTAGAGGCAAGCAATTTATGGAAGTGACCAATGAAGCGGGGGATCGTGAGTCTATCAAAAGCGACGTTTCTGGGTACGCGATAACGATCATTGGTGGCGCATTTTCTGAAATGTTTCCATCAGATATAAAAAACGTACAAGGTTTAGTCAAAAATTACGATGGAGTATTAGAGGTTGTTTCAGAGTGGCCCGGTCCGGACCAGAAGAAAAATCTGAAAGATGGTAAAGGTAACGAATATAACTATTACACTCTAAGGGATAATAACTGAGAGGAAAATTGAATTGACTTTTTTACTTTGTAACACAAAGTAAACATATGAAGATGCCTCTAATTGCCCTATCGTTTTTTATAATTAACTCTTTTTTGGTGGCTAATGGTTGCGATGAAAAAGAGCCAGAGAGAGGAACGGTTCAGTTCTTTGAGAAAAGATATAAGACTAAGATCGAAGGAGTGAAGCCGATCCAAGAGTACGCTGATCCTGACCAGTTCTATACTGCAATTGCACGACAAGTGGGAATACCACAACTTGCATTCAAGGCCGTGGAGGAAAAATTTTGATGGAAACAGTCTGAAGAATTTCACCTTAACGCCATGATTAAAGGGTCATCGATTGAGGATGACTGGGGGGTCATGGTCGTGAGGTTTAGCAAAAAAGTTGCTGAACAAATACGAAACGATAAAGCGCCCGGAAAACCTATTTCCAAAGAAATAGCCAAAAGTGCTATGGAGATGAAATTTGTTGTCATTGATTACGATGGAAAAATCTCTTTTCCTGAGGAGAAAAAGAAGAATTCGAAAGAAGAAAAGTCCAAAGGTGAATGAGCTAAGCGATTTAAATTTCTCTGGCGATATTTTTCTTGTTGAAAAACTCTAAAATAATAGGAGATTCTACGCCCATCTCGATGTAGATGCCTGCTTAGCTCAGTTGGTAGAGCAACTGATTTGTAATCAGTAGGTCGACGGTTCGAGTCCGTCAGCCGGCTCCATTTTCAAAGACTGTATATACAGTTCAAAACTAGGAAGTTGTTTTAGTTTACCTTTTCATACTAGCACTTTTTATCCTTGGTGGCTACCCAAAGTGGCTACTCTTTTGAACCTTTTTTGCACCCTGAACCTCCACCATGAATCGTGTATAACCTCTCATGATTCACTGCTCATGGATCCAGTGATCAATTCTTTTCGGGATCTATTTTCTCCGGTGCCTGCTATGGAGAAAAAGGATCCCAACTCCTAAACCATCAGCCCACGCCACGGGGGATAGGCCATTTTTTCGTGCGAGGTGTGCTGTATATATGTAGGGGATCTGAAAAAAAATCCTAAAAATCTTGGCTCATGGGTGGCGGCTGGAAGCCTCTCAACTAGAAACTGCATTTTATGTTACCTATATAATAAGCTGATAAAACTCGCGCGCTTGTTTTCACCTTTATAGGGTCACCTTTCCATTCTATCATCCTCCCATGGCATTCATGAATCGGCGAAGTTTTCTCTTCTCTACAAGCATCCCTGCAACCGCTGTTTTTATGGGCGGAATCCCTCAAGGTCACAGCAAGCCCGTGGATCCGATTGGAACATTCAAACCATTTATTCAGCGCGAACGCCTTCCTAACCCAGTGATTATCGAGTCGCTTGAATTGTATGAACGGGGTGGAGATTGGTTCATTCATGCCCGCTCTAAAGATGGCGCTGAAGGCTGGTCCGTTGGGCATCCCAGAAAGATGGAGCTGAGCCAACACGTCTTCACTAAGGTGATCGCTCCATATATGCGTGGCAAAGACGCACGGGATCTGGATCAATTGGTTGATGGGGTTTTTCTTAGCGGCAGTAATTACAAGATGCAAGGACAACTGTTCTGGATTCAACTCGCGGCAGCCGAATTCGCGATCCTCGATCTCCTAGGAAGAGTCGCCAAGTGTTCAGCGGCGGATCTATTGGGCGGACAGCGACGTAAGCAGATTGATCTTTATATCGCCAACAACCATCGTTCTAAAGATCCTCAGGAATCCCTGCGCCGCATCATTAAATCAGTAGATAGTATCGATGCCAAAGCATTGAAGCTCAAAATTGGAGGGCGGATGAAAGTAATAGATGAGGTTCCCGGCCGGACCGAGAAATTAATTCCCATGGTCGCCGAATCCTTGGGTGGACGATGCACTCTCTACGCTGATGCAAACAGTTCATATGTCTCAGTGGAAAAGGCCATTGAAGTCGGTAAAATACTGGAGGCAAACAAGTTTGCATTTTACGAGGAACCCGTGCCCTTCGACTACCTTGACGAAACTAAACGAGTTGCTGACGCATTGGATATTCCCATTGCATGGGGCGAACAGGAGAGTAGTCAGTGGCGTTTTAAATGGATGGTTGAAAATAGTGGTGTCCGCATCTTTCAGCCTGACATCTTTTACTACGGTGGCCTGATCCGCTCACTGCGCGTTGCTCAGATGGCAGCAGCCAAAGGCTTTGATTGTACCCCTCACATTTCCGGCGGTGGCCTTGGATTTCTTTACATGGGAATCTACGCCGCATGCTGTCCCAACCCTGGACCTCATCAGGAATACAAGGGATTGACTGACGATTTTCCCTGGGAATCAACAGGCGAGAAGATCACGGTCAAAAACGGATCCATGACTGCACCTAACGGCCACGGAATCGGTGTGGATATTGATCCCGATTATCTAGCGAAAGCTGACAGGGTTAAATAGCTAGAGCTCCATTTACAGAGTACGTTAGGTCACTGACATCGACCGCGTGGATAGGTAAGACTAACAAGTTTGAGAGCGCTATTAGTATCGACTTTTCCATCACTTATTTTGATTTGTGCCATGGAGTACGAGCATTCTTGGTGATCTCAGCGTCCAGTTCATCCATGCGAGCAGTGAGATCCTTAACCTTTTTTAGATTCTCCTTGGCCAGATTGTTTTTTTCACCCATGTCCGCGATGAGGTCAAAAAGTAGAATTTCAGGGGCAGGGGCTTTCCAGTTCTTACCTGCGTTTCTGGGCTTTTTTTTCTTTTTTACCAGAAGTTTCCATTTGCCTTGCCGCAGACCCTGAATGTCGCCTCGCGAGGTATAGTAAAGGAACTCGTTGCGTGGGGATTTGGCGTCCTTAGCGAGCAGAGCCGAAGCGTTCAGGCCGTCAATTTTCTGATCGGCGGGGAGTGAGGTGCCGGTCAGGGCGGCGATCGTGGGCAGCAAGTCGATGGTTCCCATGAGTTCGTGGCATTCGGTCCCTGCGGGGATACGTCCAGGTGCCCACATCACGCAGGGTACACGTTGGCCGCCCTCAAAGGTTGAGCCTTTGCCGTCACGGAGGGGGCCGGCGCTACCTCCATGGTGCTTGAATGGCAACCAGGGACCGTTGTCGGTTGTATAGATTACATAGGTATTCTTTGAAAGGCCCAGTTCACGTACCTTGTCCATGAGGCGCCCAACCTCGGCATCGATGTGTTCGATGGTGTTTGTGTAGGCGTTCAGGGGGTTCGGATCGCGAACATCATCGGGAACGTAGAGAGGAATGTGGGGCATTGAATGCGGCAAGTAGACAAAAAAAGGATTCTTCTGGTTGGTTGTGATGAAATCGATAGCTTTCTGAGTGTAACGGCGAGTGACTGTCCGCTGGTCGACAGGTAGCTCCACAATTTTTTCGTTTTCCATTAGCGGGGTATTCCACTTGGTGAGCGTGGACTCAGGGTCTTTCCAGAGCACATCCATGCCTGGGGATCGGCCCAGAGGCTTACCTTTGTTATCTGGATGATTCATGTCATTTGAGTAGGGAATTCCGAAGTAGGTGTCGAAGCCGTTCTTTTGAGGAAGTGTCTCAGGGTGATGTCCGAGGTGCCACTTGCCGAAGGCGGCGGTGGCGTAACCTTGGCTCTTCAGGTGATCGGCGATGGTGTGTTCTGAGGGGTTTAGTCCCTTAGTGGAAGATGGAAAGAGCACGTGTTGGTGCATGCCGACGCGCTTTGGGTAGCAGCCTGTGAGAAGTGCTGCGCGTGAGGGAGTACAGACAGGAGACGCCACCATAAAATTGGTAAACTTCCGCCCCTCTTTAGCCATACGGTCGATGTTTGGAGTTTTTATTTTGGTCGAGCCAAAGCAGCTGAGGTCACCATAACCCTGGTCATCAGTGAAGATGATGATGAAGTTGGGTTTGTCTTTGGCTGCCTCAAGAGATAGGGACGTTAAGGTAAATGCCAAGGTGAGAGAAAAGAGAAAAAGAATTCGGAACATGGGTAAATTGAAGCTGTCCTCGGGGTGTCGAGTCAAGAGGAAAGGACGGTAAGGTCATCGTAGAAACTAAAAAAGGTTAAGGGGGTCACCGCTGGCAGAACAAAAAAGAATAAAATGATAATGAACGGCCTTTTCATATTATGATTATAACAAAATAGCCTAGATAAAACAATCCAGGCCTAGCGAGTCTATTTCCGTAGATGTTTCCTGTAATATATAAATAAAGGTTGGAGCGGCCTGTTTACTCATGTAGGATTTTTTCCATTGGAAATATAATGAAAAGTATTCTTGCCACTTTGACACTCATTCTCGCCACGACTTGGAACACCTATGCTGATCCATTAAAGGTCGGCGATGCTGCTCCTGAATTCAAAATCAAGGACACCAAAGGCAAGGAAATCAACCTTGCTAAACTGGCTAAGAATGGACCGGTATTGGTGCGGCTTACCTGCGGTTGTCTCGGTTGCGATCGTGAGTTGCCCTATTTCCAAGCACTACATGAAGCCTACAAGAAAGACGGCATTAAGTTCGTCGCCGTTTTTGCTGAGCCGGATAATAAATTCGCGACTTATGTGAAAACAAAAAAACTAAACATGCAGTACGCATTGGATCCGACAAAAGATAGCTGGAAGATTTTTGATACCAAGACCATGCCCAGTAATTTTCTCATTGGAAAGGGTGGCAAAATCGCAGCTATCAGCAAAGGCTGTGATCCTAGCGGTTTAATTGCCCGCAATTTGGGTAACGAAGTCGCCAAGCTGGTAAAAACCACTCAGGTCGATATCAAGGCTCAGGTTGATAAAAACACGAAAAAAATCACGCCAAAGAAGTAGTTTGCTTTATCCCATGGCGTCGAAAAAATCCTGCGCCTTTAACTCATTCGTCGTGGTTAGGGATCATGGTGCGAGATGCCATTCATGAATTCCCTTCCTTAGGCGGTTGACGATTTCCGGGTGCATTGCGGATAACTCGTTTTTTTCATGGGGATCGATCTTCAAATTGTAGAGTCTGGTGGGTTCCTTGTCCCAGATATGCAGTTGCTTGTAGCGCGTCGTATCCAGCCCGCTGTAGCGAAGAAGGAGTTTCCAGTTATCTTCGACGCACCAGAGGTATTGCAGAGTCCCGTCGGGATTGCCGGGGCTCATGTTATAAACGGAATGACAAACGCCAAAGACACGCTTGCGCTTCACCCTTGCTTGCCTATCGAGTAGGTTTATACCAGGTAACTTTACTGTTAATTTTAGCCCGGCAGCTGCGGCAATGGTGGGGAAAATGTCAATGGAATGAGCTAGATCCTGCACTCGTTCTTTTTTAATCCGTTCAGGCCAAGATAACATGATTGGTGTGCGGATACCCTTCTCAAAAGGTGAGCTCTTAGAGCGTTGAGCGTATCCCTTCCAGAGTTTTTGAGCCGGGTCATCTTTGTTAGTACTGGCTGCAGCCCATCCATTATCGCAGATATAGATAATTAATGTATTTTCCCTGATCTCTTTCTTGTCCAGATAATCGAGTAGTTCTCCGCAAGTGCTATCAAACCATTCGCACATCGCATAGTATTTAGCCTCATCTATTGAGCGTCCGGGCAAGATGTATTTTTTCAATAGCTGTGCCGGGGGATTGTGGGGAGTGTGTGGTAGGAATGGAGCATACCACGTCAGGAATGGCCGTTGCTTTTCAATGGCCAGATCAATGAACTCCTTGACTGGTTTCATTGATTTACGGCCGATCGTAAGGCCCTCATCTCCATGGCGTCCTCCCCGGGCCGGGTCCCCATGTGTCATGCCATGAGTGAAGCCACCGTCTTGCCATGATCCTTCCCACCATTTGCCGGACTGATAAGCTAGATAGCCATTATTTTTCAGGAATCTGACAAAGTTTTGATGAGTGTAAAATTGCTTACGTACAGGCACATCTAGTTCGGCTCTCCGGTTCGGTCCGTCAACATCGTTTCCCGTGATGCCGTGCTGAAAGGGGTAGAGACCGGTAAGCATTGATGCCAATGATGGGCGGCACAATGGAGCGGCTACATACCCGCGCTCGAAAACGAGGCTTTGACGGGCTAATTCATCAAGGTGTGGTGTCTTGATTTCAGGGTGACCCATGAAACTATAATCCGTCCAGGCCTGGTCATCGCTCAAGATGAAGACAATGTTAGGGGGAGGCTTTGCTATTGACTCGAAAGTTGCCAGTGACCATACGAGTAGGGTGAGTGGTAATAACAGCTTTTTCATATCAGCTTACTGTACCCTTTAGGAGGAAATAGAGAAACCGATTCAAATACATTAACTCATTCATTCTTACAAAAATACTTTTTCTCATTTGATTGTATGGATTTTGCACCTCTTAGGGGAGTAGCTTGTGATAAAATGAGTTTGAAAAAATACTAAAATTTCAAAGTAAGGAATTTGATTTGGTGCGAGAGGCTATTAAATAAACGAAGTGAAGAAGGTAATATGGAAAATGCTCTTAGCCATATTATGTATTTATTTTATATGTGGGTTAACGCTTACTGCAGTGTCGTGGTCTAACCAAAGAAAATACACAGTTAGGATGAATCATTTTTATAAAGGGTTTGTCCAAATTCCTGCTTCTTATATTGGAATTAAGCTTCCTAACTGGTGGGTTATTAAATGGACAAGGCCGTTCAGAGATTAAACTTTGTTACTGTATCCTTTAATTAATGTACTTATAGAATATGAATTATGGGGTAATTATTGACAGCCCTACTGACTATGAAAGAATAGAAAAATGAAATACTTTCTTCTCATTTTTTTGGGAATTAGCCAAATATCTTGGTCACTTACACATGAAGAGTTCAAAACTTTACACCAGAGCTTGCAGCCTGATTCTGATGAAACTTGGCGTTCGATTCCTTGGAAAATATCAGTCATTGATGGCCAAAATGATGCCAATCAACAGAACAAACTGATTTTCATTTGGGCCATGGATGGGCATCCCATGACTTGTACGTGAAACAATGGTGTACTGGACCGTGAGTCTACTTTTAAAAATCCTGAAGTCGTCAAATTACTTAAAGAAAATTTTATCCCGATAGCTATAGATCAGGCCTATCAGCGCCGACAAAAAGACAATGAGGGCTCCTTCTATCAAAAAATAGCTAACCAGGGACCAAGGAAGGTCGGCAAGGGAACTACTCAGGGGCTTTACGTTGCTGACGCATCAGGAAAATTGCTCGGATTTTCTAACAATCGTGGCGCTGAACGTGTGATCAATATGATGAGGAAAGCTATGAAAGAACCTCGAGTCACAGACTTTGGTAAAATAACAAAAGGTAAGTCTGATCCTAGGTACAATCCTAGTCCACCCAAAGGAGGTCTGGTTATAAGAGTAACAACTAAGG
Source organism: Verrucomicrobiales bacterium (assembly GCA_014239335.1). Taxonomy (GTDB): domain Bacteria; phylum Verrucomicrobiota; class Verrucomicrobiia; order Verrucomicrobiales; family DEV007; genus EC70. The sequence continues at coordinate 174 of JAAZZC010000239.1, read as the reverse complement.
TCTTAGGAGGTTATGAAAAAACGGAAAATACTTACCGTAAAATAATGAATGCGTCTCTCGGTAGAGATAATTTTTGGGTCACGGCTGGCGAGAAAAAAGAATTGATAAATGGAAAATTGCCCGACACTTTCCTTCATCGCTTGGCTCGTTTTCACTTGGTGGATAATACGCGTG
>JAAZZC010000235.1 GCA_014239335.1 Verrucomicrobiales bacterium | reverse complement strand
AGTTCTATGGACTTTCTTATTTGGGAGATATAGAAATTGCCAATATTCTGATATTTCTTTAGGCACGACTGGTTTTTCGCTTCCGTCAGGCTGTTTGACGTATCTTACTCCAAACTTAGTCCCCTGAGGGGGAGTTCGCATTGTTGTCGCTAAATAAGCATCAAGATCTTGATCGCCGTCAATGTCGGCGAAGTTTAGATTCATGCTGGCCCCATTAAAATCTAATCCGAGTGACGTGGCTTTATTTGTGAAGGTGCCCTTTCCGTCATTGATGTAGAGCCTGTTGGGACTTAGGTAACCGCATGCATAAAGGTCCAGGTCTTTGTCCCCATCAATATCAACAAATCCGGCTCCGGTCCCCCAAAATTCAGGATCATATAGCCCTGCTTTTTCGGTCACATCTTCAAATTTGAAGTTTCCTTTATTTTTGTAGAGTCGGTTACCCTTGTCGGGGCTAGTGAGATAGATGTCAGGTAACGAGTCACCATCATAATCTCCAGTAGCTACCCCTCCCATGGGTGTTGCAAACATGTATTCTTTTGTCCTTGAGAAAAAGTCACCCAGTTCGATTTGAAAATTGATGCCTGAATGTTCAGGTTCAACTTTAATGAAAAGTTTTTCGGATGGCTCTGTAGAAATCTTGTTTAGAGGTATTTGAGAAATCTCATCATCTAGAAATTTTAGGGACGGATTTTTGCTGCATCCAGAAAATATAATGCATGCGACAGCAATAGAGATAGCTTGAAAGTGCAGCTGCTCTTTATTTCCGATGCAGGGTTGTTTCACTTTAGAGTTTCAGAATTAGAAAGATTGATAGAGGATTCTGCCGCACTGATCACAGACAGTGATTGTTTTTTCGCGGCGAACCGCTACAGCCGTAGCGGGTGTAACTTTCATGTGGCAACCTGTGCATATTTCTTTATCTAATTCACAGACAGCGATTCCTTTTTTGCTTTTGAAAATGCGGTTATATCTATCAAGAATGTCATCTTCTATTTTCGAGCTGATAGAAGACCGTTGTTCTTTGATCTCTTCGAGTTGATTATTGCATTGGATTGAACGTTCGGATATTATTGAAATTTCAGCATCGACTGTCTCTTGATTTTTATCAAGATCTGCCTTCGCTTCGTTTAGTTGAGCGCTAAGGGTTTCGCCCTTTTCCATTAACTCTAGCTGTGAGTCTTCGAGTTCGGTTATTTCTTCACCGTATCGGTCAATCTCATGCTCCATTGCTTTGAATTCTTCATTCTTCCTCGTTTCGAATTGTTGAACTTTGAGTTTTGCTATGCTGTCCTTTCGTGTGTTTATATCGAGCTCAATATTTTTCATGGCCACTTCATTTGCCATTATTATTTCTTCGGCATTTGAAACGGCTTCCTTTACTTTTGTGAGCCTTAGGCAGGCTTGCTCCTTCTCAATTGGCATCCGTTCAAGCTCAGAGGAGAGGTTCTTTGCATTTTGATCTCGATCTTGAATTACGAGTAAGTGTTCTAATTGTTCTAGCATCGTTTTTAAATTTCTTCTTAGTAAGTTTCTACGGGGCTACGCTTTCCATCTTCTAAACTTTTTTTCTTGGCGAGTTTGTCCCCTAAAGTTTCAACTCTTAGGTCCCATATCTGGTCATCAATTTCTTTAGCGGACTGCAGATCAAATTCACTGGGCGGCTTAATTTTAGTCTTTGTTTTGTATATTCTTTCAAGTGAATCAGTGGTGCTGACTGCGGGCATTTTATCAAGTATTGATAGGGCCCCTTCGGCCATCTCGGTTCTATGACAAATCATTACAATATCGTTGCCGGCTATTATTGCTCTTTGAATGGTTTCATCAAAACCAAACTCATTAAGGATTGCGCCCATATCTAGGTCGTCAGTCATTACCAGTCCATTATCATAGCCGAGTTGATCTCTGAGTGTCTTGGTGATTGCGTTGTATGATAATGAAGCTGGAATCTTTTTATCATCTGGATCAAAGAAAGGGTAGTGAGTGTGGCAAACCATGACGCTGTCTAAGTCGGGTAGAAGAGCTCGGAACGGAGCGCATTCTATTAATTCCCATT
>JAAZZC010000282.1 GCA_014239335.1 Verrucomicrobiales bacterium | reverse complement strand
TCACATTTCCGTCCTTAGACCAGGCTAATTTTCCGGTCTTTGCATCTATACACAGGACATGTTTTTTTGCCAGCAAATACAAATTATCCCCCATGCAAATCGGACTAGCAAAATTAGGAGCCATGTCCCTACCTAATTTCCAAGACTCCTCAGCAGTCAGTTCCCCTCCCTTTGCCGTGACCTTCACCGCAATCAATCCTATTTCATGAGAACCAACGATGACCATGTCCTTATATATCGTAGGAGCCACAACGTGCCGGCCATAACTAGTTGACATCGGCACTCTCCATAAAAGTTTTCCATCAATCCTATCTACACCGACTAATCCCTTTACAGTAAAACAAACGACCTGTTTAACACCGGCCAAAGTAGTCACAATTGGAGGAGAGAATGCTGCCTGATCGTCCTGTGATTTCCAGATCACATTTCCATTTTTTTTATTTAAACAGACGATACCGGCGCCCTTGCCACCAGCCAAAGCAATGACATGATTTTCGTCTATGAATGGGCTCGCTGTATACCCATGCCGAGATGCCCCCAGAGCATTACCCCTCTCTCCAATGTAAGGAGAATCAAAATCCTTCGTGTAATTTTTACTCCAAAGAAGATCTCCACTCAAAAGGTCAATACAATGCAGCTCTCCTTTGCATGACTGAAGCACAACAATTTCACCATCACTCACAGGAGCGCATCGAGGCCCTGTTCCAAACCCATCCTTATGAGGAGAATCCAGAACGTCTTTCCATATAGGTTTGGCGTCACCCAACTCCATGGCAGTGTAAGTCTCTTTGCCTTTCTGAAAATCACCGTAAATAGCTATATCATTAATAATGATTGGAGCCGCATAGCCGTCAGTCACTGCACGAGTCCAGAGAACCTCTGGCTCATTTTCAAGATTCAAAGAATCAATTGAACCGGGAGACATGAGCCCATTTTGCTGAGGGCCCCGCTGATGAGGCCAGTCAGCGGCAAAAGAATTAGATCGGATGTTTAAGAAAACTATTAAACCTAATACCAGTAAAAGTATATTCCTCGACTTCATAGCCCAATAGTACAGGGAAAATGGCCAAGGAATCAAGAATCAAGCATCCTAATCCATGAACTAGATGAGCATCCTTCAGGACTCAGTTGTATTAATTCCCATGTTCCATTCGGGGAATGGGTCGTTGAAGCATTCCTTCCACTTATCTTTATCCGTTGCCAGTTCCTCAGCAGTGAGTAGCGCGCTATCCAGCATTGCGGTAAGAGCTTCCTGATCCAGATCGGTTCCAATAAGAACCAACTCTTGGCGACAATCCCCGTTCGGCTCTACACTAACTCGCTTTATCTCTTCAAGTTGATCGGGATCTTCAGGCCAGTGTTCGCGGGGCACCGCCGCCCAGAAAAAACCGAAGCACTGGTTCTGGCACATTGCGCCCGCTTGAGACCAATACCCAGCCATCTGAAGCCGAGTGGCAAGCCAGAAGAGCCCTTTTGAACGAATCACTCCAGACCATTCTTCGCTAAAAACCTTATAAATTCGCTCCGGATGAAACGGGATGCGGCGTTCATAGACAAAATTAGAAATTCCGTATTCCTCGGTCTCTGGAGTGTATTCCACAAGCGAGTCGAGCCACCCGGTCGTCTCTTCCGCTTCAGCCTGATCGTAAAGACCGGTTCCCATGACCCGTTCCAATTCGATCTCTGAGTTGGTCGTTTCGTGAATTTTAGCCTTAGGGTTAAGCGATCTAATCATGGCATAAATGCGTTGACGATCCTTCATTGAAACCAAATCAATTTTGTTCATAAGAATCACATTAGCGAACTCGATCTGATCAACTAACAGATTGACGATGGTCCGTTCATCTTCTTCCCCGATCGCCGTACCCCGTGATTGGAGTGTGTCTACACCCTCGTAATCACGTAGAAAATTATATGCATCGACAACGGTGACCATAGTATCAATTCCCGCAATATCTCCGAGTGAATTTCCTTCTTCGTCCCGGAAAGTGAAGGTTTCTGCAACTGGCATGGGTTCACTAACCCCAGTCGACTCTATGAGGAGATGATCGAATCGCCCTTCTTTGGCAAGTTTTCCAATTTCAATAAGAAGATCCTCCCGCAAGGTACAACAAATACATCCATTCGACATTTCGACCATCTTCTCCTCGGCATGGGATAGGGAAGCATCACCCGAACGGACAACGGCAGCATCGATGTTTACCTCACTCATATCATTAACAATCACGGCCACTTTCTTTCCTTCGCGGTTTCGAAGTATTTGGTTAAGCAGAGTTGTTTTTCCTGCTCCAAGGAAACCGGATAGAACAGTGACTGGAAGTCGGTCTTCGTTAGTAGAGGTTGGTATCTTCATGCCCCTACATAAAATACAATTTCCACTATTGCAACTTGGTTGCGTTATGTGTAAGGTTTTATATGTAAAACCTATTCCCAACATTACCGAGTAATGAGTAATAGAAGGGAGTAAATCAATTGAGCACTTTACTTGCAAAAAGTGACACCTAATCAGCGAGCTTGAGCATGTAAGAAGCGCTTAACAATAATCATCTATTGATCTCTGCAGACCTTAACGTTTCATGGAGCCGCTCAAGGAGATGTAAACTTTCTCTGTGAATTTTAGGTGAAGCGCTTGGATCTCCTATATAGATCTCCCCATAAGGAGGTTCTCTGTATGAATATGTGTAAGGAGGTTCTCTGTCCCATTGTGAAATCGGAATAATATATCCTATCTCATCCATGCCAAGATTGAAATTCATGTTAACAACCCCTTCCATCTGACTTCTTAATGGAGGAACCTCAACTGGTTCAGTTATAATGTCCGCCCCTTCTGGGCTCTCAATTCCTCCATCAACAATTTCAGGAAAAACTTCACCCGGACTTGTAATGATTTCAAGATCCCCGATTCGAATCGCATTAATTTCAGATTTGACCTCAGTATTAAACGGCAATCCATACATGCCTGGGTGAACCAGGCCCAATGCGACCGCAACTTTTAGGGGCCAACCAATCGGAATGAAAATTGTCTTAGCTGTAAAACCAATTCCCTGAAAAGACATGTCTTCGACACCGTTTTTCTGAGATGTATTCAGTGCCTCTGCAGCTAAAATCGCGAGATTCTCCCCCTGTGCCTTGGACTTAGATCCGGGTCCATTCACCTCACCAAACCTATCTGATATATTGATATTAAGCTGAGTCATCAATCCCCCTACTGGCCCAGTAAAATAAATAGCCTTACCCCCAAAACCTTTAAACCCACCTTTCCCATCCAGCCCACTCTCCATTGCCTCTCTATAATAATGCACGAAGTCTGAACTGATAAGAGGAAAATCTGATCCGAACCCTTCTGGGTGCATGCCCCAAGAAGAGAGGGTCGCTATAGTTTCTCCTGTCTTTTGATTTCTAAACAAAGCCACTGGTAATTTTTTATCAACCACTACTGGGGGTCTAGAATCATGAGTAAAGTTTTCCATTGGCACCTCAGCCTCAGCAAGAACGGTCTTAGCAGGAACAAGTTGACTTACTGACTCTAAAATAGATTCAAATACTTGATCCTGTAGGTAAGCAATATATCCATCATCAAATTTTCTCCCTATGAACTCTTTATAACTCCAAAGGCCAATCGTGTCCGGCGCATTATGGGTATGAGTTGCCGCAAAACTGACATGAGTAATGTGAGGAGCCTCCTCATCTAACCTCTCCCTAATGTCAAGATATCGATCATGCGTTATCCCAATACTATCTATACTAAC
>JAAZZC010000225.1 GCA_014239335.1 Verrucomicrobiales bacterium | reverse complement strand
TAGTGCCGCTCTGATTGTACTCATTATGGTTCGATTACTGGGCTCAAAAAATAAAATTTGGTAGATATGGTATCATTAAAAGACATCACAATTAAATTAGGTGCGTTCACTTTAGATCAAGTGTCCATGGAAATACCTGCATCCAAGTATGGTGTGCTCATGGGTAGTTCTGGTTCAGGTAAAACAACAATTCTCGAAGCTATTTGCGGTTTAAAAAAGATTAAATCTGGTAAAATTATTCTTGATGAAATTGATGTAACGGATCTCAGGCCCGGTGATCGTCATTTGGGTTATGTTCCACAGGAAGGGGTTCTTTTTTCGACCATGACAGTTAAAGATCAAATAGCTTTTGGTCCTATAGTAAGAGGATGGAAAAAAGTAGACGCTTTTGAAAGGGCTAAAGATTTATCTTCATCGCTTGAGATTGAACATTTACTGTCCAGAAAACCCTTGGGCCTTAGTGGCGGCGAGTCACAGAGAGTTGCTCTGGCAAGAGCATTAGCCTCAAGACCAAGGCTCATTTGCCTAGATGAACCATTAAGCGCCCTAGATGAAGACACCAGAGATAAGGCCTGCTCTTTAATTAAGAAGCTCCACGAAAAAGAAGGCTTTACAGTTCTTCACATAACGCATTCCGCGTCAGAGGCCGAGTTAATGGGGGATAATGTGTTCAGAATACGCGAAGGCAAAATTAATTCAGTTTGATTTGATTAAGAATTCACTTAGGGATAATGACTCATTGTGCTTTATGGGATAAGCTCTGTATTCCTAATGCGTCTAGCCTCACAATTTTCCATTCATTCAATATCTCTGCACCCATTTCATTGTAGAAATTTATAGCTCGGTCATTCCAATCGAGAACAGTCCACTCCATTCGTCCGCAGTCCCTCTCCTCAGCAATTTTTGCTAAACGGAAAAGCATCTTCCTGCCAATTTCCTTTCCCCGGTACTCTGGTCTTACATAGATGTCTTCTAGGTAAAGACCTTTCTTTCCAACAAATGTCGAGTAATTATGAAAGTATATTCCTGCACCAACAATATAATTGTCGGATTCAGCAACGATAGCCTCAACTGAAGGGCTCACACCGAATAAAGCTGAGTGAGTGCATTCCTTAGTTGCTTCTACTGTATGTTCTATTTTTTCAAATACTGCTAAATCCATTAGCAATTGATGAATTTGATCACTGTCAGATTCCTTAGCTTCTCTAATTGTTAAATTACACACGTTAGTAATTTTGATTTCTTGTGTCTCCATGTTCAAGTATGTAACAAATCCAAGTGGAATAAGAATGCTGCTGTGCCATAATGGAGGGTAATTTTTATAATGGCTGAAAACAGTAACAATAACGAAACTTCTGATTTCATTAGAGACATCATTCGTGAAGACTTAGATGCTTGTAAGCATTCAACAACAGTGACTAGGTTTCCTCCAGAGCCGAACGGTTATTTGCACCTTGGCCATGCAAAGTCAATCTGTCTTAATTTTGGTATTGCTGAAGAAAATGCCTCCACTGGTTCTCGATGCCATTTACGATTCGATGATACTAATCCTACTAAGGAGGAAACTGAATATGTTAATGCAATTAAAGAGGACATAAAGTGGTTAGGCTTCGACTGGGGAGATCATTTGTATTTTGCATCTGATAATTTCGAACAACTTTACGATTGGGCCGTATTTTTAATTAATGAAGACAAGGCCTACGTAGACGAACTTACGGCCGAGCAGATCCGTGAATATCGTGGTTCATTAACAGAGCCAGGTAAGGATAGTCCATTCAGGGATCGTCCTGCTGCAGAAAGCCTAGAGATTTTTTCAAAAATGCGCAGCGGTGAGTTTAAAGATGGCGAAAAGGTTTTGAGGGTGAAAATTGATATGGCAGATCCAAACATCAATCTTAGGGACCCTGTTATCTATAGAATACTCCATGCAGAACATCATCGGACGGGTAATGATTGGTGCATATATCCAAGCTATGACTTTGCCCATGGTCAATGTGATGCAATAGAAGCAATTACTCATTCATTATGCACCCTTGAATTTGAGCAGCACAGGCCCTTGTATGACTGGTTCATTGATAATTTGCCAGTTCCACACAAACCAAGGCAAATAGAGTTTTCGAAGCTTCAGCCTACTTTCACCCTCATGAGCAAGAGGCGCTTGATTCAAATGGTAGAAGAGCAGCACGTTGATGGTTGGGACGATCCACGAATGTCTACCATTTCTGGTATGCGACGTAGAGGTTATCCACCCGAAGCGATTCGATCATTTTGCAAAACCGTTGGAGTCACTAAGTTCAGCGGAATTACTGATATAGCGCTGTTTGAACATGCAATAAGGGAGCAGTTAAATCGTGAAGCTTTAAGAAAGATGGTCGTACTTGATCCCATCAAAGTTAGTATCACTAATTGGCCGGGACAAAACCATACAGAACAGATGAATGCTATCAATAATCCCGGTGATGATGCTCTTGGAACTCGAAAAATACCTCTTTCGGGCACTGTTTATATTGAAAGGGATGATTTCATAGAGGATCCACCCAAAAAGTTTTACAGGTTGAGCCCAGGTACAGAAGTCAGGTTGCGTTATTCTTATTGCATAAGATGCGATGAAGTTATCAAGGACTCTCATGGCAATGTAATCGAATTAAAATGCACATATGACCCTCTGACTTTAGGAAAGAATCCAGAAGGACGAAAAGTTAGGGCAGCAATACATTGGGTCCCTTTCAGTGAAGCTCTCAGCGCCGAAGTGAGACTCTATGAAAGAACCTTTACAGTTGATGCGCCAGGATCTGAAGATGATTGGAGAACAGTTATCAATCCAGAGGCCTTGATGGTTTTAAAGAATAGCAAGCTTGAGCCATCATTAGTGGAGGCAATTACAGGAACAAGTTACCAATTTGAAAGGAAGGGCTATTTTTGCGTTGATTCCAAGAATTCATCTGAAGACTCTCTAGTATTTAACAGGACCATTGCTCTTCGTGACAGCTGGGCCAAAATGAATAAAAAATGAAATCACTCTGGAACGAAAAAGAAGCTAAAAGGTATGGTAGTAATCTTTTATCGCAGCGAGTTTATACTTCAAGGCTACTTGGAGCTGATCCCGATCTAGTACTTCATGGCGGTGGAAATACATCTGTTAAAATCAAGAAGAAGGATTTTTATGGAGTTCAGAAGGATATTCTTTATGTAAAGGGGAGTGGATGTGATCTTCAATCGATTGAAAAAAATAACTTTTCTCCATGCTGCTTAGCAACACTACTTAAATTGTCCGAATTTGACTCATTGTCCGATACAGACATGGTTCGAGAATGCAGAGCTTCAATGGAAGACCCTAATGCATCGACCCCTTCAATTGAAGCCATTGTTCATGCTGTCATCCCTCACCGGTTCGTGGATCACACGCATGCCGATGCCGTTCTTTCACTAACTAACTCCCCTAATTCTAAAGAACTAATTGATGAGGTTTATGGACGTAGAGCACTAGTCATTCCTTACGTCATGCCAGGATTCGTCTTGGCTAAGACAATATTAAAAAAACTAAATTCAGCGGACCTCTCTCAGGTAGATGCATTAATTCTAATGAATCATGGCATATTCACTTTTCATAATGATGCTCGGAAAAGTTATGAACTAATGATCGAGTTCGTATCTAAGGCGGAAAGAAAAATAAAAAAAACCTTCAAGTCAGAAAAGCTTGCCAAATCTAAACCTAAACCCATTGATCATGTAACTCTTTCTTCAATTAGAGAGATTGTTTCACAATGGTCTCAATCGCCTGTCATTGCTTCCTTAGACGACTCCGCACTTGCATGTGGTTACTCCAATTTAAAGAACATTAAGTCGCTAGCTTGTAGAGGACCGCTAACTCCCGACCATGTCATCAGAACTAAACGGATCCCTGCATTAATTGATTGCGATCCGCAGCAAGCAATCGACAAATACGCTCAAAGTTATTCTGTCTATTTTAACAAATATTCAGATCCCTCAATGACAATGCTGGATCCTGCTCCTCGTTGGGCAATATGGCCAGGGCATGGAATTATATCGTTTGGGAAATCTCTTAAAGAAGCACAAATTGTTTCGGACATAGTAAAACATACCACCAAGAGTATACAGCAGTCAGAATATGGACTCGGTGGATGGAAAGCTTTATCAGCTAAAAAGTTATTTGATATTGAGTATTGGGAGCTGGAACAGGCCAAGTTAAATAAATCCAAGGGCACCGCTAAACCTCATCAAGGTAAAGTTGCAGTTGTTACTGGGTCTGCAGCCGGCATCGGATTTGCTTGCGCTCACGCCCTTGCGAGGGATGGAGCAGTGGTAGTTGGGTTAGATTTAAATCCCGAAATTGAAATTGAAATGTCTAAGATCGGCGGTCATGGCCAGATAATAAATCTCACTAATGAAACTAAAGTAAAGTCTGTCATAGAGGGCATCATTAAAAAATTTGGAGCCCTTGATGTTCTGGTCAGTAATGCAGGAATTTTTACAGCTGGAGCTTATCTAGATAAAATGAACCAAGATAATTGGAACAAATCAATGGCCGTTAATCTGACTAGCCATCAAGTACTGCTCAAACATTCCATTCCTCATATCAAACAGGGTATCGAAGGCTCAATCGTTTTAGTAGGCTCAAGAAATGTAATGGCTCCTGGCGCAGGCGCTGCAAGCTATTCATGTGCCAAAGCTGGCCTTACTCAATTGTGTCGAGTGGCCGCTCTGGAATTAGCTCCCCATGGTGTACGGTGTAACATAATACATCCTGATGCTGTCTTTGATACAAAGCTATGGACTCCGGAAGCTCTTGCTCGTTCGGCAGAGAGGTACGGCTTAACGATTGAAGAATATAAAACTAGAAACCTCATGAAAACAGAAATAAAATCTTCAGATGTTGGTTCTATGGTTTCCACTATGTGCGGACCTGTGTTTTCTAAAACTACTGGATCACAGATCTCATTAGATGGAGGCAATGACCGAGTTATCTAAATTTATAGGTACTGTTTTAGGAATTTAGCCGTCACGCTTTCCTTGTTCTTTGATACATCATCAGGAGAACCCTCAGCAACAATCTTCCCTCCGTCAGGACCTCCCCCAGGCCCCATATCGATGAGCCAGTCTGCGCACTTTAATACATCGATGTTGTGTTCAATTATAATCAATGTGTTTCCAGCATCTCTGAGCTTCATTAGAACTTTAAGCAACGTATCAATATCAGCTAGGTGTAACCCGGTGGTAGGTTCATCGAGTAAATATATTGTGTCACCGGTTGATTTCTTTGATAGCTCCGAGGCTAGTTTTAAACGTTGAGCTTCACCCCCTGACAAGGTATTTGCAGCTTGTCCCAACTTTATGTAGCCAAGACCAACTTCACTCATCGTTCTTAGCTTCGAGTATACCTGTGGTATTCTTACAAAAAATTGTGAGGCTTCATCTATGCTCATCTGCAATACTTCAGATATATTTTTACCTTTGTAAGTAATATCGAGTGTGTCCTGATCATATCTACTTCCATTGCACACTTCACACCTCACGTAAACATCACTTAAAAAATGCATATCGATTTTAAGTGAACCATCGCCCCGACAATGCTCACAACGACCACCTTTAACATTAAAACTAAACCTTCCTAAGCCGTAGCCTCTAATCTTAGACGTCGGTAACTGAGCAAATAATTTACGAATTTCAGTAAATGCTCCACTATAAGTGACTGGATTAGACCTCGGACTCCTTCCAATTGGAGACTGATCGATAACAATAGCCTTATCTATCTGATTTAGGCCAGTAATTCGCTCATGTTTGCCTGGCATTTCCTTGGACTGATAAAACTTCCTAAAAAGAGCTTTCCTTAAAATATCGTCAACTAATGTAGACTTACCGCTACCTGAAATGCCACTAACACATGTTATGCATCCTACAGGAAATGATGCGTTAATCTTCTGAAGGTTATTTTCAGCTGCTCCCTCTATAGTTATCCACCCACAATCGAAAGTATCATCGCCTGAGTTTTTAGCAGGAGGAACTATTCTTGCTTTGGGTGTATTTATTTTTAGTTCGCCACTCAAATATTTTCCAGTAATTGATTTAGCATTAGACTTAATTTGCTCAGGAGTTCCCTTAGCTATTATTTTTCCTCCACGAGGACCTGCGCCTGGCCCTAGGTCAATTATGTAGTTAGCCGCCTCTATCGTTTCAGTGTCATGCTCTACAGCAATGACAGTGTTTCCTAAATCTCTTAATTCTTTGAATGCTTGAATAAGTTTTTTGTTATCTGATTGATGGAGCCCAATACTTGGCTCGTCTAGAACGTACAAAACGCCTGACAAGCCTGAGCCTATTTGAGTAGCGAGTCTGATTCTTTGAGATTCACCTCCAGAAAGTGTCCCGCTTTTTCGATCAAGGGTAAGGTAGGTGAGGCCTACAGTTTTGAGGAATTTAAGTCGCTTTGAAATCTCATTAATAAGTTCACTACAAATTAAATTGTCGTCCTTTCTCAATCTTAACCCATTAATAAATTCCAATGCTTCATTTACATTAAAAGCAACGAATTGATCTATTGATGTGTTGCCCCGGTCAGGATGCTCTAGCGTAACAGAAAGAAATTCTCGCCTCAATCTCTTACCGTGACAAGATGGACATTCTTTTGGATTCATGAACCGCCTGACATTTTGTCTTGTTACTTCGCTCTTACTTGTACCGTGAAGCCTTTGAGCCTGTTTAAGCAATCCTTCGTGTTTCAGACCTTTGGTTAACTGTTCCTCATTGGCACCATTAAAAACTATATCAACGAAATCCTCACTCAAGTCGCAATACTTAGTATCAATGGGCACATCCATTGACTCGCAAAGAGAATTCATTTGTTTATCATGAATGGCTTTCAATTTCTTGTTTCTTGACCACCATGACTTAATTGCCCCCTCAGATATTGTCATTTGATCATCAGTTATGAATAGATCAGCATCAGCCTGCAGGACCGAACCCAAGCCTTGGCAATTTTCACATGCACCCAAGTGGCTATTAAATGAAAAGTGCTTAGGAGTTAGCTCAGGTAAACAAAACCCCGTCTTTGGATTTTTAAAAGTTGTTGTATACCTCGAATGAAGCCACTCTGAAGAGTCTTCATCAAGGCATAGGAGTTCAATGTTCTGATCCCCCCACCGAAGGGCCGTCTCGACTGATCCAAATAATCGTGAACGGATATCCTCTTTAATTACAACTCTATCAATTACTGCTTCTATTGTGTTTTTCTTATGTCTTGAGCAAACTGGCAGCTCTGCATCTAGTTCCACGTCTTCACCATTTAATCTTGCTCTTACAAAACCATTGCGCTTTAACCTTTCTAGAGCTGATTTAATGTCAGTCCCCTTAGGAGTATGAATCGGCGCGAGTATTATAACTTTTGTTCGCACAGGTAACGCTATGATTTTTTCGACTATGTCTCCCACAGAAAGCCTCCTTATAACATCTCCGGTTACGGGGTCATGAGGTATTCCTATTGATGAATAGAGTATTCTCAAGTAATCATAAATTTCTGTAGATGTAGCGATCGTTGATCTTGGATTCAATGAAGAGTTCCTTTGCTCGATTGCTATTGCGGGTGATAAACCTTCGATCGAGTCCACATCAGGTTTTTCAAGTTGATCAAGAAATTGCCTCGCGTAAGTCGATAAGCTTTCAACGTACTTTCTTTGCCCTTCAGCGTATAAAGTATTAAACGCTAGCGAGGATTTTCCTGAACCGCTCATTCCTGTGATAACAACAAAGCTTGATCTCGGTATATCTACGCTAATATTCCTTAAGTTGTGCTGTCGAGCACCACGGATGGAAATAGTTTCCTTACTAGAATGTTGTTTATCTGGCACAGTTAAATCTTTGTAGGTAGATAAAAATAATTTACAGGTTAAATTAACAATTTATGAGCACTAAAGAATCAATAGAAAATAAGAATTCCTTTCGTGTTCTCGCATCACATCATGATACAGGAACTCTTAGACTCTTGCGTGATAGCGTGTCAAACCTCTTAAACATAGGAATCGACACTACACCAAGCTCTGAATATGCCTATGAGATGGCTATCAAGCGCACCTATTCTTTATTCATTTTTGGCTACCATATGCCTAACCTTAATGGCGTATTACTTTATGATCTATTGTATAAAGTTTACCCCTCTTTACACGAAGGCACTCGCAAGTGCCCTGCTGTTATTTTTATAGGGGAAGAAGACGACATCAAGACGACTGACCAGATCAAACGGGACGCAAGAGTAAAGGACATCTTAATTCGTCCTTTATCCATCGATAGAATAATTGGTGTTATTGAAGATTCAATGTCTTTAACTAAAACTGAAAATACTAAAATATGACACCTGACTTTGTAACAGGTAATGAAGTCGGAATCAAAATATGTGGGATACGATCTCTAGATGATGCAATGCTTTCAGTTAATTGTGGCGCTAATTCTTTAGGCTTTAATTTCTGGAGTAAATCCAAGCGCTATATAACCCGCAATCAAATTCAAGAATGGATACCCTTTATAGGAGAAAGAATTGAGAGAGTGGGGGTGTTCGTTAACGCTGACCCTGATGAGGTCATTTCCTTGCTTGAGGATAATGTAATTGATGTCGCCCAATTTCATGGCGATGAACCTCCATCATATTGTGAATTTATATCTGAAAGATTTAAAGTTATCCGTGCAGTTGGAGTTAAGGATGCTAAATCACTTGATGCTCTAAGTTCATCCAATATTGATACGATTCTCTTAGACGCATATTGCCCAGATAATTATGGGGGCACTGGACGGTCATTTGAATGGGGGATCGGTGAAATGTTCGTTAAACAAAACCCTCAAACTAATGTCATATTAGCTGGAGGGTTAGACCCCAGTAATGTGAGCGATGCCATTAAATCAGTCCGCCCATCAGCAGTAGATGTTGCTAGTGGGGTTGAGAATGATATTGGATTCAAGGACCCAGATTCGATCAAGAAATTTATCTCCGCCATCAAAAATCCCTCACAATAAAGTTAAGCATTTTAAGATTGATATACCTTGTTGCAATGCAGCAAACAATGATCGATTCTCTGCAAATTATGAGTAAGAATGAATTTAAAATTTCCGTCCTTTCAGGTGACGGCATTGGCCCAGAAGTTATGGCCGAAGCAATCCGAGTAATTGATAAGGTTTCAGAGGATTTTGATGTAAAATTCATTACTGATGAACAATTAGTTGGAGGCATAGCTATTGACAAAACATCATCCCCTCTACCTGAAGCAACGCTTAAGTCCTGTGAACAAGCAGACGCCATTCTGTTTGGATCAGTTGGCGGTCCCAAATGGGAATCATTGCCGCCTGACACTCAGCCAGAAAGAGGAGCCTTACTCCCTTTGAGAAAGCATTTCGGTTTATTTGCAAATTTGCGCCCCAGCATTTGCTTCCCATCACTTACTGGCGCTTCACCAATTAGACCTGACATTGTAAAGGGTGGATTTGATGTGCTGTGCGTACGCGAACTTACTGGAGGCATTTACTTTGGCGAACCAAAAGAAATCAAAGATCAAGGTAATGAAAAAGTTGCGATTGATACTATGGTTTATAAGGAATCTGAAATAGAGCGCATCGCATGTGTTGCATTTGATGCAGCCATGGGAAGAAATAAACGAGTCACTTCGATAGATAAGGCGAACGTCTTAAGGAACGGGATATTGTGGAGACAAACCGTTGACAACATTGCCTCTAAATACCCAGAAGTTGAATTGGATCACCTTTATGTCGACAATGCAGCTATGCAGTTAATAAGAAGGCCCAAGGATTTCGATGTAGTATTAGCTCCAAATCTTTTCGGCGATATTTTAAGTGATGAAATGGCAATGATTGCCGGTTCACTTGGAATGCTCGCTAGTTCTAGCCTTGGCAAGTCCCAAGGAAATGGACTCTATTTTGGAATGTACGAACCTAGTGGAGGATCTGCCCCAGACATTGCGGGGCAAGGAATTGCTAATCCTTGTGCACAGATACTATCCGCTTCTCTAATGTTACGTTATTCGTTTGGACTCACTGATGCGGCTGATGCAATTGATCTCTCTGTAAGAAAAACAATCGATTCAGGTTTCAGGACCGGTGACATATTTACCAACGAAGAAGGAACCAAGAAAGTTAACACAACAGAAATGGGTGATGCTATTTTGAGTAATTTTTAATCTTATAGTTTAAATGCTTTGATTATTACAAAGGTTGCCAGTTTGGCTTAAAACTAGATTAGATCCAATCGAGTTACTCTTTAGGATCATTTTAGGTGGAATTTTCATTTATTCGGGTTTCTATAAAATCATAGACCCACAGAGCCTTGAGCTCGTCATAAGGAACTATAAAATCCTAAACGATCCATTCATCTCACTCGCTGCTATAACATTACCTCCACTAGAAATTATTTTAGGGACATGCCTTCTTCTCAAAATCTTTTTTAATGGAGCCGTATTACTGTGCGTTGGTGTTCTGATAACGTTTATTACAGCACTTAGCTCTCTAATATTCAGAGGCATTGATATCGAATGCGGGTGCCTAGGGCTCAGAACTTCAATTCAAATGCAAATCTTCATCGATACATTGCTTCTTTTAATTGCAGTATATCTACTCTACGCAGTTCATAAGCTGCGCTTAGATTAACTTTTTAGGCACTGAGTGAGAGCATCTTAAGAATTGGCTCTTCGGCTCTTGCTCGGACATCCTCAGGCATCACGATCTGAGGTTCTAATGTTTCAAGACAGTTCCTAAGTTTCTCCAAAGTATTCATTTTCATAAAATGACATTCAGAGCAGGCACAGTTCTGTGTTGGAGCAGGTATGAAATTCTTCTCAGGGACTTCCTTTTTAAGACGGTGAAGCATTCCGTTCTCTGTCGCAATGATTAGATCTTTGCTTTTAGAGTTACGCGCATAATCAATCATTTTTTCAGTCGAGCAGACCTCATCGGATAACATTCTCACAGCGTAGGTGCACTCAGGATGCGAAATGAGTTCGGCCTCTGGGTGCTCTTCTCTAATCTTTAGTATGCTATCTCTAGTGTACTCTACATGAACATAGCAGGAACCTTGCCATAGATCCATTTTACGACCAGTGCGCTCCATTACCCATGACCCGAGGTTCTGATCAGGAACAAATAGAATAGGTCTATCCTTGGGAGCAGATTTAACAATCTTCAATGCATTACCGCTTGTGCATATACAATCAGACAGTGATTTTACATGTGCGCTACAATTAATATAGGCGATAACATAATAATTCTTTTCTGAATTTTCTTTTAAAAATGAATCTAACTTATCTCCTTCACAGGACAGCTCTAGAGAACACCCAGCATCCTTATCAGGTAAGACAACAATCTTGCTAGGGTTAATAATTTTAGCCGTCTCGGCCATAAAGTGAACGCCACAAAAGGCAATCACTTCAGCTTCAGTTTTTTTTGCGTGATAAGATAATCCAAGGGAATCTCCAACATAGTCCGCAATGTCCTGAATCTCGCCCACCTGATAATTGTGAACGAGTATGACCGCATTCCTCTTCTTTTTAAGTTCAAGGATCTGCTCCTTGATGTCGCTTGAGTGAAGGGTAGTTACCATCGGATTTATGTCCTCTAAATTATACTAAAGTTAGTATTATTATGAAATGATGCAACATTCAGAAATAAAAGAAATATTTGTATTTGCGATGATTTATTTTGAAAAAATTAGATGTTTATTTATCTTAAATCACTCTGTATTTCCTTACTCTATTAGCAATATTTGACAGCAATTGCTTTAGTATAAGGCATGCATTGCAGCCTCGCTCTGCATGTGCCTAATTATAGGCAAGTTACAAATGTTTATACAGTAAAATAAAACAGCAGATTATAAACTGAATGTATTGATAAAAACACCCATTTAGAGTTATTATATAAATACGTAATACCCGTTATTCAAGCCTTACAAATTTCTAAATATTCAAAATTTCTAAATGCCAAAAGAAGAAACCGACTCAACCAACGATGATGCACCAAAAACTACCGGAGGACAAGAGTATGATGCAGCACAAATCGATAAATTAGAAGGCTTAGAAGCTGTTCGTAAAAGGCCAGGGATGTACATTGGAGATCCCGATGAAAGGGGACTTCATCATTGCGTTTTCGAGGTGCTAGATAATTCTATTGACGAACACTTAGCTGGTTACTGTGACAAAATAACCACAAAACTTCACGTAGATGGCTCAATTTCTATTGATGATGATGGAAGGGGAATTCCTGTAGATATACATCCAAAGTTTGGGGTGCCTGCCATTGAATTGGTCCTAACTAATTTGCATGCTGGAGGAAAATTTGGTCAGGGTGCTTATAAATATTCTGGCGGCCTACATGGTGTCGGCGCCAAGTGCGTCAATGCATTGTCAGATTGGTTCAAAGCTGAGGTGCGAAGGGGTGGCAAGCTTCATTCTATAACATTTGAAAGAGGAAAAACTACCAAGGAACTTGAAGTCGTTGGTGAAATCCCATTAAAACCCACTGGCACTAAGATCACCTTCTTTCCTGACGCCACAATCTTCACCGATACGATAGAATTTCAGACTGAACGATTAGGCAAGAGGATGAGGGAACTCGCCTTCCTTAATCCAGGGCTTACAATCGAACTCATTGACGAGCGACCCGAAACTAAATCAAATCAATCATTCTATTACGCTAAGGGAATAGAGGAGTTCGTTTCCCAGTTAGGTGAAAATAAAAATCTAGTGCATCCTGATCCTGTCTCCATTAAAGGCAAGAGGCAGGTAGAAATCGATTATGATGGAAAAGTCACTGAGGACGATGTCTTTGTTGATATCGTTTTTCAGTACAATGACAGTTATAATGATAACATTCTTTGCTATGCAAACTCCATCCCAAACACGGACGGGGGAACGCACCTTTCAGGGTTTCGTGGCGCACTAACCAGGGCAATCAATCAATACGCGAAAACCAATAAACTATTAAAGGACAAGGACCCTGCACTATCAGGAGACGATGTCAGAGAAGGTATCGTTTGCGTAATAAGTGTTAAGATGCCAAATCCACGGTTCAATTCTCAAACTAAGGCCAAGTTAG
>JAAZZC010000163.1 GCA_014239335.1 Verrucomicrobiales bacterium | reverse complement strand
GACTGCTACGCCCTGCGCACTGTTACGATTCCTGATAGCGTTACCAGCATTGGGGATGGGGCCTTTGATGAGTGCAATAGACTGAACAGCATTACGATTGGTAATGGCGTTACTAGCATTGGGGATTGGGCCTTCTACTGCTGCGAGGATTTGACCAGTATCATTATTCCTGACAGCGTCACCAGCATCGGGGAGGGAGCCTTCAGTAGATGCAGCGCCCTGACGACGATTGAGGTTGGCGCGGGGAACGTGAATTATACGGATGTCGATGGGGTTCTGTTCAATACAGACAAGACGTTACTGCATACTTATCCTGCAGATAAGACAGGTGCCAATTACACGATTCCTGACAGTGTCACTAGCATCGGGACTTCCGCCTTCCGTGAGTGCACCAGCCTGACGAACATCACGATTCCTGATAGCGTTACCAGTATCGGGTATGCTGCCTTCCGTGAGTGCACCAACCTGAACAGCATTACGATTCCTGAGGGCGTCACTAGCATTGGGAATTGGGCCTTTGATGACTGCTACGCCCTACGCACTGTTACGATTCCTGATAGCGTTACTAGCATTGGGGATGGGGCCTTTGATGAGTGCGAGAGACTGAACAGCATTACGATTGGTAATGGCGTTACCAGTATCGGGTATGCTGCCTTCTACTGCTGCAATGATCTGAGCAGCATTACGATTCCTCAGAGCGTTACCAGTATCGGGGAAAATGCCTTTGATTTCTGCATTAACCTAACAAGTATTACGATTCCTGAAGGCGTTACAAGTATCAAGGAGAAGACCTTTCTTGATTGTTGGAGCCTGACCAATATTATCTTTCTTGGTAATGCGCCTCGCATTGGTTTTCAAGCCTTCCATCAAGTCCCTGCTAATGCTAAAGTTTATATTTATGAAGGAGCTTCTGGGTTCAGTCCTGAGGATGGAAAATTTGCCGGATTCTCGGTAGTTGTTCGAGAGAATCCTTTCGCTGGTGATACGGACAAGGATGGCTGGAAAGATGATGCTGAGGTCCTGTTCGGAAGTTCTCCCGACAATGCGAAGAGTGTGCCTGCCTTTAAGTTGAAGATGAATGTGCTGGAAGGTGATCAGTTGGAGTTGCTCTTTCCTGGAGAGAAGAGAGCACGATATTCTGTTCAGACTTCTGATGATATGAAGAATTGGCTCTCGCTCGAGAAACTGATCATTGGTCAGGGGAATACGATCAGTGAGAGGTTCTCCATTTCAGGAGGATTAGGATTCTATAGGATTCAGAGGGAGTAGCTTGTATTTAAACTTTCATTGTTCTTTATGATAAATTGAAAGAGTTTTATAATTGCGGGGTCAATGAGCATGAAAATTTTAGTTGTAATTATTGCTTCGTTTTTTTTTGTAAATATTAATCTTTTGCAGTCTAATGAAAGGCTGGCGGAAAAGACACCCGTTAGATCACTTGCTTTTGAACCGCCCACTTTTAATTCAAAGCCGCTTGATATTGGGTCTCGCCGTGAACTTTTTATTGATAATTATTTGATAGGTGCCTTGCGGGGAGCTGCAACCAGACATCTCTTTGAAATGGTTCCGGCGACGACAAAGGCCTCGGACGTGGCCATGACCTGTGACGCGGACTGGGAAGGGCCTTGGTGCCGTTACGCAAAATTTATACAAGATAAGGATTCTATCAAAGTGTGGTATATGGGACATCATACATATGACTACCGAAACAAAGATGGAGAGAAGGTCCCGGGCCGTCTTTGTTATGCATATAGTGAGGACGGCGTAACTTTCAAAAAGCCAAATCTAGGGACTTATGATTGGAACGGAAATAAATCCAATAATGTTCTTTTTGATGACCAAACCTTCAGGGGAGTCAATAAGAACTGGATCACTATGCACAACTTTAGCCCTTTTATTGATACTAATCCGGATGTTTCAAAAGACGAGAAATACAAGGGAGTGAGTGGTTACGGTGAGGGGCTTGGCGGTAATACCGGTCTTTATTCTTTTAAATCATCTGATGGTATCAACTGGAAAGTTGCTAGCGAGGGGCCCATCGTGAGTAATAAGCATCGATTGGACTCAACGAACCAAGGTTTTTGGGATGCTGAGAGAGAAAGGTATGCAGTGTACTTCCGTCACATCCGTAATAGTGATGGAGAGGAGGGATATCCTGTCAAAAATTGGAGACGTGACATCCGTGTTGTTTTTTCTAAGGACTTCATTAAATGGACCGAACCTGAGTGGCTTGTTTATCACCGTGATGATGGCCGGCCTGGCATGGATCTTACCCATTTATATACGAATGAAATTAAACCCTATAAGCGCGCTCCTCACATCTATTTAGGTTTCCCGTCCCGTTACATTGAGTTTGCTCCAATGCTGATTGCTAGTCGGGATGGTATTCATTTCTATCGATGGATGAAGCACCCGATCATCCCTAGGACGGCGCCTGCTGACCGGCACAAAAACCGATCCAATCATATATGGCAGGAAATGATAGAATTCCCAGATGAGCCGAATAAGTACTCCATGTACTGTAGTGAGAACCTAGCTATTAAGGGGGTTCATGAGGATGGAAGCTTTCCGCGTTTTCGCCGATTCACTATTCGTAAGGACGGATTTGTTTCTGTGCGTGCGGAGAAAGAGGAGGGGGAGGTGATAACGAAGGCCATGATTGTGAGAGGAGATAAATTGACCATCAATTATGACGCTACTCTGCATGATGGCGGCTCGGTCAGTGTGGAGATTCTTGATGCTGAGCGTCGCCCGGTCCCGGGTTTTAATCTAAAAAAATGCGATGCACTGACTGGAGATAAGATTGATCAATTAGTCACTTGGGATGGTAGTGAAGATTTGAAGTTCATTTCAGGTAAGCCTATTCACCTTCGTTTTGTGATGAAGGGTGCTGATTTGTTTTCTTTTAAATTTATTAATCCTGATCAGGCATAAACAATATCAAGAGCCTGACCGCTTTAGTGTCGTCATGGGCGATGACAGTGGCAGTGGGTGCTTTGGAGGCATTGATTGCCTAATTTTCAGTCGAGAGCAGTAATTATTTTACTGAACTTAGTGTTATTGACTCTTTAATTCACGAATCCGCAGATTGCGGAACCGGTAGATTCCCTCCTTGGAATTGTGCTGCAAGCCGATCGTTCCACTCTTGTGCTTGGCGTCTTCGATGTCACTGCATAGTTGGCCGTTGACCCAGGTTCGTATCCTGGAGCCCTTGCATATTACTCTAATCTGGTTCCATTTGCCCGGACTGAGGAATGTTCCTGTTCGGTTAACGAAATCATTTATCTTCTTCTCCTCTTCGGGCGGATTTGTCCAGCCGACGCCAATGTCGAAAATGCCTCCACTGCGGATGTCGGAGATTTCGCTTTGGTAACCTTTAGGCAGGTTCTTTCCCTTGGGCAAGACGCAGCGGAAACCGACTCCGGAATCGAAGTCCTTCCTGGGCATCTTAGCTTCAAGCTCTAGGACAAAGTCAGTGAAGTGTTTTGTGTGCAGGTAAAATACCTGTGGGTCGGGAGAAATGTGGATTTCGCCATCGACTACTTGAATTCCCTTGGGCTTGGCGATTTGCGATATCTCTTCTCCTGGCTTGGATGAGAAGGGCTGTCTCCAGCCTTTTAGTGTCTTTCCATCGAAGAGTGAAATCCAACCCTTGTTACTCAAGCCCACTTCGAAGGTTCCGAATTCGGGCCATGGAGGAAAGAGCGTCTCGCCTTTGCGGAGTTTGGGGGCGGGTGGGACCTCGTATTGCTTGCGCAGTTTGGTCAGTTCTCCTTTCATGTGTTGCAGGGTCTTG
>JAAZZC010000100.1 GCA_014239335.1 Verrucomicrobiales bacterium | reverse complement strand
GGAGGTGCTTCCAGGAATATCGAAGTTGCTGACCTTAATAATGATGGGCTATTAGATCTCTTTGTTTTGGACATGGCCGCGACTTCGCATTACAAGGCAAAAATTGCTATGGGAGACATGAGTGCATTTAAGAACTTCATGGACACTTCTTCGCCGCGTCAGATGATGCGAAATGCGCTTTTCATTAATAGCGGGACTTCACGGTTCCTTGAAAGCGCGTGGCTCAGTGGACTTGCCGCTTCTGGTTGGTCATGGGCTGCGAAATTATCTGATTTTGATAATGATGGATTCACTGATGTTTTTGTTTCCAATGGGATGAGTGCAAATATCCGTAACCCGGACGCGTACTTTAGAATTGTAGAGGATGGTAAGGAGAAATTTATTCCATATTCGCAGTCCATGCTTCAGGGAAGGGAAGAATGGCAACTTTGGAAAGGGACTGGGCTGCAGAAAGATACGAACCAGGCCTTTCAGAATATGGGTCATTTAAAGTTCAAGGACGTTTCCAAGGACTGGGGCCTTGACCATTTAGGAGCAAGTTACGCGGCGTCGACTGGTGACCTTGACCGGGACGGAGACCTTGATCTCGTCGTTGCGAGCCTCGATGAGCCGGTCAAGATCTTCCGCAATGATAGTACCAAGAACAGGGTCACTATTTCTCTCCGTGGTAACGAATCTAACCGGTATGGAATAGGCGCTGTTATACGAGCAGATTCTGGTACAGTTAAACAGACAAAGATCATGAATCCGATGACCGGATACGCTTCATGTAATGGCCCTGTTATGCATTTTGGAATTGGCGATAAGGACAGAATTGATCGTCTTGAAGTGGAATGGCCCGGTGGGATCAAACAGTCTTTTAAGGACCTTGCGGCTGGATCTCATTATGTTGTCTCGCAGAGCAATGAAACTTCCTTGCCAGAAGAAGAGAAAAATAAAACAGGCGCCGAGCCAATGTTTGCTTCTGTTAAATCCATTAAGCCGGCATCTCATAAGGAGACATTCTTTAATGATTTTGCCCTTCAGCCCTTACTGCCCAATAAACTCTCTCATTTAGGCCCTGGATTAGCCGTGGGAGATACGGACGGAGACGGTGTTGATGAAATTGTGCTCGGCTCAGCGCGTTCTGGATCTCTTGCCGTTCACCATAACCATGAAGGTTCGATATCATGGAAAGAAATTTCTGCAAGTTCAGCTCACAGTAGTTCCGAGGACATGAGTTCACTATTGTTTGATGCAGACCTTGACGGAGACGCGGACCTCTTCGTAGTCAGTGGAGGCGTCGAGTCTGAGGCCGAAGAACTGAAAGACAGGTTATATTTAAATGACGGTAAAGGGGCATATGAGCATGCTCCTGAGGGAACATTACCTGATCTCATGGTCAGTGGATCGGTCGCTTCTGCAGCTGACTTTGACCGTGACGGGGACTTGGACATTTTTGTGGGGGGACGATTACGTCCTGGAAAATATCCTACTGGCCCAAAGAGTACACTATTACTAAATGAAACTGTTAAGGGAGGGAAGGTGCTCTTCACAGATCGAACTAAGCAGATTTGCCCGGGAATTGAAAATTGCGGAATGGTGACGAGTGCACTCTGGTCAGATGCGAATGGTGATGGATGGGTTGATCTTTTGTTGAGCATTGAGTGGGGACCAGTTCGAATATTTATAAATAATGAGGGTAAATTGAAAGAGACGACTCAGAGCTCAGGACTCCAGGAATATTCAGGCTGGTGGAATGGACTCGCAGGCAGGGACCTTGATGGGGACGGAGACATTGATTATGTGGCTACTAATTTTGGACTCAATACCAAGTACCATCCTTCCAAGAAGAAGCCGGCCCAAATTTATTATGGTACCTTTGGTGAATCGTCCACGCCAAAGATCGTCGAAGCCAAAGTCGCTGAGGACTGCATTTTACCTGTCCGAGGAAAGAGCTGCTCGCAGAATGCCATGCCTTTTGTGAAAGAAAAATTCAACACGTATCACAAGTTTGCTTCAGCTACTCTGACAGATATTTATACTCAGACAGCGCTGCAGAAATCGGAGTCATTTGAGGTTAATTATCTTAAGAGTGTTGTGTTCATCAATGATGGTAAAGCTAATTTCAAGGCTGTGCCTTTGCCCGAACTGAGTCAGATTGCTCCAGGATTCGGCGTCATTGCTACTGAAGTTAATGGGGACGGGAAAGCTGACATTTACTTGGTGCAGAACTTTTACCATCCCCAGAGAGAGACCGGAAGGATGGCCGGTGGGATGAGTGTTTTATTACTTGGGGATGGTTCGGGTTCCTTTAATGAGGTCTGGCCTGACAGGAGTGGCTTAACAGTTCCTGAAGACGCGAGAGGACTCGCATCATTTGATTTGAACGATGATGGGTGGGTTGACTTTGCGGTTGGTATCAATGATGGAAAAATGAAATTGTTTAAAAATCAGGTAGACCCTGATTCTGGACACAAGTCTTTCATGATCCAACTCTCTGACGGGCCCGGCAATCCTACTGGTATTGGATCAAAAGTTAGCGTTGAATTAACGGATGGATCCTCTCAGACCGATGAGGTCAGAGCCGGTGGCAGTTACTTGTCCCAGTCTTCACCTGGATTATTTTTTGGTCTGAGCGTTGGTAATAAGGTCAAGAATATTAAGGTCCGTTGGCCTGATGGAGAGAATACCACTCACCAGTATCCTTCAGGAAAGAATAAGGTAATTATTACCCGAACCGCTCAATAGCGGCACTGATGTTGAAGAAGCTATTTTTCCAAAATCATAAAATTACTGGCTGGATTTTAGTGCCAGGGCTCATGACTTGTGTTTTGTTCGTTGCTTTTTCTTGTAAGAAAAAAACAGAAGAAAATCAGGAATCTTATCAGCGAGGCGTGACCAGTGAACTTTCTAAAATAGAAAACACCGAGAAGGATGAGGAGAGTCACCAAAGGATGCTCAGTTTGCTTGCAGAGATCCGGGATTTGACTTCCACGAACAATCAGTACTTGGGTGATGGTCGGGCAAGGAAGGCCCGAGAAATTCTAGCCAAGGCCACTCCGCAAACGCCCGCCAAGGAAAACTGGTTCCATCACCGCATACTCGGATGGGCAGAACTTAATCTGGGAAATGAGACCGAGGGCATTAAGCATTTGAAGCTCGCTTATGATCTTTTGCCTGAAGTTAAAGGTTCAATAGAAGAGAAGAGGGTCATGGAGAATATTTTTATGCTCGGAGTTGCCTGGATGAGACGAGGTGAGACTGAGAACTGTTGTGCCATATCCACGCCTGAAAGTTGCATTATTCCTATCCGTGGCGGAGGCATTCATTCGAAGGAGGAGGGTTCACGGAACGCCATACAATACTTTGATGAGATTCTCAAAAAGGCTCCGACAAAATCAGTCTGGCATTATAGAGCAAGGTGGTTATTAAATATTGCATGGATGACCCTCGGTCAGTATCCGGAATCTGTTCCTGAGAAGTATTTAATCCCTGAAGAATCTTTCCGTAGCAATTACCAGTTCCCGGTCCTGCATAATATTGCCGCTGATCTAGGCATTGACACCTTTAATTTGTCAGGTGGAGTCGTGATTGATGATTTTAATAATGATAATTATCTGGACCTTTTCACGACTTCATGGGCATCCGATGCGGCCCCTAAGCTCTTCATTAGTCGCGAGGATGGTTCGTTCAGCGAGCCAAAGATCTCGACTCGTCTTGAGGGAATTTATGGAGGCCTTAACCTTGAACCTGCGGATTTTAATAATGATGGGAACCTTGATGTTTTTGTACTTCGAGGTGCTTGGCTCGCGTCTGCCGGAAGTTACCCTAATTCCTTACTCAGGAATAATGGGGACGGAACATTTACTGATGTGAGTTTTAATCTTGGGCTTGCTAATATTCATCGTCCGACACAGACCGCGGGCTGGGCTGACTTTGATAATGATGGTGACCTTGATATTTTTGTAGGTAATGAAACTACTCCCGGAAATAATGCCCCTTGCCAATTGTTCCGGAACGATGGGGAGCTGGGTTTTGTTGACGTTGCTTTGAGCGCCGGTGTCACAAATGATAGATTCACTAAAGGTGTGAGTTGGGGAGACTATAATAATTACCGGTATCCAGACCTTTACGTTTCAAACTTTCGTTCCGAAAACAGGCTATACCATAATAATGGAGACGGAACCTTCACGGATTTGGGTCCAAAGCTAAAGGTGACTGGCCCTTCTTCTAGTTTTCCTGCTTGGTTCTGGGACTATGACAATGATGGGAACTTGGACATTTTTGTTTCAAGCTATTCTGGGAACATTGAACAGGTTGCTGCTCACCGGCTAAAAGAGGAGGCTGATTTTGAGACTCTGTGCCTTTACCGTGGCGATGGTAAGGGGAGTTTTATAAATGTTGCCGCTGATGTGGGTCTCCAGGACCCGATCCTCCCCATGGGATCGAATTTTGGTGATATTAATAATGATGGATATTTAGACTTTTATCTAGGGACCGGTGATCCGGGATTCGGTAGTCTCATGCCGAACCTGATGTATTTAAATGTTGGTGGTAGAAAATTTGTTGATGTGACCATGGCTTCTAGGCTTGGTCATCTGCAGAAGGGGCACGCGGTATCTTTTGCTGACCTCGATAATGATGGAGACCTTGACCTTTTCGAGCAACTCGGAGGGGCGTATCCGGGCGATGCTTTCAGTGACGTACTCTTTGAGAATCCTGGATTCAAGAATCATTCAATCACTGTTAAACTTGTCGGGAAGAAAACGAACCGGTCAGCCATTGGTGCAAGGATCAGGGCTGACTTTAATGAGGATGGAAAGATGCGTTCAGTTTATAGGCACGTTTGTTCTGGTGGCAGTTTCGGAGCGAACCCTCTTCGACAGACCATAGGAACGGGCAGTGCAGCAAAGATACAGAGTCTTGAAATTTTCTGGCCATTGACGGGAGATACTCAGAAATTCACAGAAATTGAATGTGACCAGAGCATTGAAGTTATTGAAGGTTCAGATACATATAAGCCTCTGAATCTGGTTACGAGACCCTTTCTAAAGAGAAATTCAAGATAAGGTTTTTAAAGAGATTTACTTTACTTTTGTTGTAAGGAGAGGTTTTTTGTACTCCCGATCCCTCAAATAATATCTCCCCAAAAAATAACCTTTCCCTTTATCATGAGACAATTTTCTCTTCTCATTTTTTCTGCCCTTATATTGTCATCTTCAGTCATTGCCGATGTGCTAAAAATTTCGGATGGTTCTCGACTCTCCGGAAAGATCATCAAGGTCGCGGACGGCACAATTAGTCTTAAGACAACATACGCAGGAACGATCAAGGTAAAGCAGAGTGAGGTCCTTTCATTTGAGACAGAGGATCCAGTATTAGCAAATCTTAAGGGAGGAAAAACAGTCACAGGATCTGTGAAGTCTAAAGGTGATAAGGTGAGAATAGGAGAGGAGAATTCAAACTCACTGGTGAGTTTGACTCAGATCCTCAGCCTAAAACCCGATCCGGGCAAGAACCCTAAAAAGGATTGGATCTTTTCGGCAGGATTTGATCTGCTCGGGAAGCAAGGGAACACCGAGGAAATGAGTCTCGGAGCTAATGCTTTGGTCGCAAGAAAAGGTCCCAAGGACGAATTGAAATTTACTGCTGAATATGAGGACAGGGAAAAGAACACCGAGAAGACTGCGGACCGCATAGCCGGTGGCGGGTCTTACGAATACTTTTTCAAGGATTCACTTGGTTGGTACCTGAGGTCCGAGCTCGAAAGTGATGACATTACTTCCGTGAATTTACGTTCGACTAGCGGTGCCGGTGCTTCTTACAGGTTACTGAACAAAGACAAGCAAACTTTGGTCGCCAGATCAGGCCTTGGATACCGGTTCACCGACTATGAAACGACTAAGGATGATGAGTCATCCCTGACACTAGATCTGGGCCTGACCCATAATTACAAATTCAACGACATAGTATCGATCGCTAATCAGTTGAGTTACGTTCCCGGGATCGGTGGTTCAGGTAATAACCGATTCGTTCATGATAGTACGCTCGTTTTTCCGATCGGAAATGGTGATCATTGGAGCTTGAAACTTGGCATTAAGAATGAATATGAGACCGAGCCTGCAGTTTCTGAAAAGCTGGATACGACCTATTACTCGAAGATGAGCTTTTCCTGGAAATGATTATTAGGACTTTTACTCGAAGCTAATTTCAGGTCTTTTACGGACCGAAAGTTCTGTCCTGAGAAAGTTTGAGTCCTTGAATCCAAACGATTTGGCCAAAAAGACTTCAGGGATTCTTTGCGAGGTCGTTTTGTACAGTTCGACACTGTCATTGTAACCTTGACGCATTAAAGCCACTTCATTCTCAACGAGTCGGAGTTCCTCCATAAGTTTACCGAGCATTTCTTGTCCTTTGAGCTCTGGATACTTCTCAGCCAAGGCAAACATTCGTTCTGTTAATTGATTCTCGGTGTGCATGATTGCGTCAATTTCCTCCGTCGAGAACTTTTTTTTCTGACTGATCGATGTTCTTAATTCGCTAATTTGTCTGTGAACTTCCTTCTCGTGTTCGAGGTATGATTTTGCTGCGGATTCGATATTAGGGATTAATTCTGAGCGTTTTTGTAGGGAGACTTCGATATTGGAATGGGCCCTCTTGACCCTGTTCCTTAAGAATACCAGATCATTGAACATGAGAATGAAAGTGCTGGCAATGAGGAAGGCCGGAGCGGTCAGGGACGATAAGATAAAATCACTCGGTGAATAGGAACCGGTCCCGGCAAAATAGAGGAGAACCAGTGTCACTATGCCGATGAAACCGCAACTGATTCCGAACAGGCCGGCTCGACTGATCTTAAGCATGGTCTCGTTCTCGGTCCTGTCTGAGATGAGGAAAGGAAAATCATCATCGTCACCGTCAGCCATCTGGAGGGTCTCTCCTGCGACCGGTTCGATCACGGCCGAGCCAAGGAGGTAGACTTTCTGATTTTCAGCAATGTGCCATTCATAATAGGTTCGGCGTCCTGAGCTACTTCTTTTTTTCTGCTCACAAATGAATTCAGCACCGAATGGAACGACTCTCGTGTATCCTTCCTCATCCTTGCAGAGGAAAGGAACCATCTCTGTACGGTCCTCAATGGTGACCGTTTTCTTGTTCTTACCTGAGCCTCGTCTTTCAGTGATCTTGTACCGGTAATAGAGGCACTTTTTTTTGGTCAGTGGACCAATGACCCGGTGCTCCTTACCTTTATAAAGGACAGTAGTCCCCTTAATTTCTGAAGGACCGAATGCCAGTCCTGTCGAAAGTGACGTGGGAACATTTTCAATGTATCTCTTGGTTTTGATTCTTCTGAAGCCGAACAATATGCCGAATATTCCACCGACCAAGGCAAGTAATCCACCGCCCCATGACAACCATTTAGGCATGGGGCTCTTGATTATTTCTGAGTCATTCGGGCGCTCTTCCTCGGGTCCGAATATGGATTCTTGTTCATATATTTTCCAGAACTTTGAGAGATGCTTTTCCGGGAACCGTTTGAGGATGGCGTTGTTCCTTTCAATGGCCGCAGCATAGTCATTCCTGATTCCAATGGCGCGGGCTTTGGGTTTCTCATCTTTGATAGTCTCTGTTAATTGAGGGACCGATTCCCATTTGAAAGGTTGTTTAAGTATTTTAAGAATTGCCAATTTGGCATTGGCTTCATGACGCTTGAGTCGTTCATCGCCGTCCTTAATGTCAGCGGCCATCATGTTGATTCCCATCACAGTGAGGATCAGTACATTTAGGGCTGAGAGTATAGATAGGAATACCAGGATCCGGTGAATCTTGATCATGAAACATAAGAAAAGGACCCCCAAAGAAAGGCATGCTAGGCTTGTGAAAGTGAGCAGGACCCCAATGCCTCCTTGGTTGGTCCGGGACGATACGGCGTTACCATCACTGAGGATCGGAGAATAGGATCCTTCCTCGGCAAAGTTGAGCTCGTAATCACCTCTCCTACTCACGGCCATGGCAAAGACGAAAATTTTCTCTCCAATATCTATCCTTCTTTCCGTCCAACGATAATTTCCACTGCGCTGATAATAGTCTTGTCTCAGGCTGGGGCTTTTTCTTGCTTCTTTTATTAGGGAATCGAGTGAGACGAGCACGTCCCCTGTGCTGTCTTTGATTCTGAAGAACCGTACGTGTCGAGTTCCTGACTCTACCGTTGACCAGCTCTCGTTCCCGTCCTCATCCACTGAGCGTCTTTCCTTTTTATAATAGCAGTAGAAACATTTTGTGCCGCTGTATTTTCCACTGACATAGGTTGAGCTTCTTTTGTTGTTACTGAACGTTGAATCGTCGCGCCGTCTATTGTTCGGCCCAATGATTCTAGATTTGGATTTCTCGCTATTGGCCTTGACTGTATTACTCGAACTGACTGCTTTGCCCCGTATGCTTACCTCACCCTCAATGAGTGAAACGACATCCGTCTGCGGTATCCTTTCAAGCTGCCGCATGTCACGAACTTTTTGATATCCTTTTTTCTGCGTATAACAACCGCCGATGAAGAGAGGGATGATCAGCCAGAGCCATCGAGCCTTTATTGGACTCTTTTCAAATTCACCTGATTTCTTCTTCATCCCTCTTTATGAACAATTAGCTTATTGAGGTCTTATTCCAAAGCAATTTTGAAGAATGAAAATTATTAAACAAAAGGGTTCTCGCACAATGATAAGAATGAAGTTAAGTTTTTTTTATGCCTTTAAAATCCCTTAACATAGTTATTTTTTTTATTTTAAGTGCATCTGGTCTCTTGTGCGGTGCTGAACCGAGCTCTGAGAACGAGGAGAGGATCAGAGCCTATTTTAAAAGATTCCCTCAGTCAGATGCCAATAATGACGGGGTCTTAACATATAGTGAGCTTATGATTCATCTGAAGGAGATGAGGAAGGCAAGGAGTCAAAACAAGGACGAGGACGAGGATAAGGACGATGGGTTCAAGAAAGAACTGGATATCCGTTACTCTGATAAGCATAAGCGTAATGTGTTGGATTATTATCCGGCCAAGGCTTCCAGTGATCCTGCGCCAGTTTATGTATGGTTTCATGGCGGAGGTTTTAGTGGAGGTGACAAGAAGAGTGTCAGGAGAAATGGAGGCAAAATGATCAGGACCTATCTTGAAAACGGATACGCTGTGGTGAGTTGTAATTACCCTTTCATTGATCGCAAGAATGATGTTCTAAGAAATGGCATGATCGATGAGTACGTTGAGAATAATTACATCTCCAAAGATGAGGCCGAACATAAGAGTTCAAGGAACGAATATCTTAAGATTATGAGCCATTGCGGTCGCGCCATTCAGTTCATTCGCTCCAATGCTAAGGAATGGAACATTGATCCTGGAAAAATCTGTGTTGGAGGTGCTTCTGCCGGAGCCCTTATCAGTCAGTGGCTTGCCTATAGCGATGATCTCGCGGTAGCAGATTCCAAGGATCCTGTTTCTAGACTCAGCTCTAGGGCGCAGGTTGCCATTGGGCACGTTCAACCCTTAGGGACCGATTCATTGGTCATGAAGTACATGGATAAGGGGGAGGCTCCATTATTCATTTATTCTAACGCTCCCAAGACAGACAAGATACATCATCCGATCAATGCTCTGATGATTCGGGACAGAGCCAATGAGCTTAAGATTCCTTGCGTTGCAGTTGGAGGAGGAAGGAATGAATTGCCTGTTCCGGAGGGAGAGGGATCATGGTTGGGTATGCAGATAGAATTTTGTCGTAACCATTTAAAAATCAATCCTCCCAAAGTTAATTAAATTTGCCGCATTTCACTGGGGCCAAATGTTTTATTTGTGATGCCATCAACTGTTCGTTTATTTTTTTCACTGGTTATTATTTTTTATTTTTCGATTGCACCATTAGCTGCGGATGAACACGAAGAAATTAATCTTTGGCCATCAGGCGCTGTTCCTGATGAGCCCGAAGGAATCGAGAAAAGAAAGAAACCAACTACAGTCGATAAGGTTGGAAAAATGAGGATCGCGTATGTCGATGCTCCTTCCATTACCGTTTACAAGGCTCCGAAGGACAAGTCTAATGGGGCTTCTATAATTATTTTTCCGGGCGGAGGATATAATATTCTGGCATGGACCCATGAGGGGACTGAGATTGCAGAATGGTTGAATTCTTTGGGCGTTTCCGCTTTTATACTTAAGTACCGTGTCCCTCGTCGTGATCCCGAAAAGCCGCACGCATTACCGCTCCAGGATGCTCAAAGAGCCATCCGAATCGTGCGTTCAAAGTCTAAAGCCTGGGGCATTGATCCGAACAGGATAGGTGTTCTCGGATTCTCCGCAGGAGGTCATCTTGCAGTCATGAGCGGGACCCATTATGAGGATAAAACCTATGACAGGATCGATGACGCGGATGACCTAAGTTCTCGGCCTGATTTTCTGATACCAATTTATCCGGCATATCTGGGTGACAGGAAGAACAAGGATCAGTTATCGGATCTTGTTGATATAAACAAGAGCACTCCACCAACTTTCATTGCGATTACTCATGACGATTCGGACAGGGCTTATTATTCGGCTCTGCTTTATGCTGCTCTCAAGAAGAATGGAGTCGTTGGTGAATTGCACATCTATTCCAAGGGCGGGCACGGATATGGTATGAGGAAGTCAAATGATCCGGTACATACCTGGCCTGACCGTTGTGCGGATTGGCTCGAATCAATGGGGCTCCTAGGGCCCAGACAAAAGTGAGTTCCTACTGAGCTGCTTCGATTAGAGCTTCGGGCGTCATTGAGAGTTCAGTCATTACAGTTCCCCCAGGCGCACTGATGCCGAAACGGTCAATGCCAATGACTTTGCCTTTATCTCCAACATATTTCCACCACAGTCCACTGACACCTGCCTCGATAGCGATTCTTTTTGTACAGGAATTTGGGAGAATTTCTTCGCGATATTCTTGAGACTCTCTGTCAAAGCGTTCGAAGCATGGCATCGATACGACTCGGACCCCATCACCAATTTTTTCAGCGGCTGACATGGCGTGTTGAACCTCACTACCACTGGCCAGTAGTATCGTGGTTAAATCTCCTTCTTCTTTCTTTGTGATGTAGCCTCCTCTGAGCGTTCCAGACCGGCGCTCTTCAGCGCTAATTTCATCCATATTAGGTATTCCCTGTCTGGTCAGCATTAGGGCAGTGGGTCCGTCACCTCGTTGCAGAGCACCGACGAAGGCAGCTGCAGTTTCTTCGGTATCTGCAGGTCGAATCACATCGAGTCCAGGGATGACTCTGAGTCCGGACACAGTTTCGACGGGCTGATGAGTTGGGCCATCTTCGCCGACCCCAACAGAATCATGAGTGAAGATATAAATTGTTGGGAGCTGAGCCAGTGCCGCGAGCCTGATCGAGGGTCTCATATAATCTGCAAAAACTGCAAAAGTGGCTCCGCTTGCACGAAAGATGCCGTCATAGGCAATTCCATTCATGATTGAGCCCATCCCGTGCTCTCTTATTCCAAACCATATATTGCGACCTTCAGAGTTATCATTTTGTGGTTCAAAGTCTGTTGCTGATTTGATGTAATTCTTAGTTGATCCGTAAAGGTCAGCGCTTCCTGAGACCAGCATGGGCATGGCCTCAGCGATTGGCTGAAGAACTTCACCTCCAGCTGCCCTAGTAGCAAGCTTGGTTCCAGGATCAAAGGCCGGAACCAGATCCATCAGATTTTCGGGGACCTTAGCTTCGAGCCCATCAGAAAGTAGTTTAGCCTTTTCGGGATTCGCTGAGCTCCATTCTTCAAATGTAGTTTTCCATGCATTGTATTTTTCAGCAAGCCCTTTGGCATGCTCGGCAAAGTATGAGCTGACATTTTCTGACACATGAAAAGTTTCTTCTGGTAGGCCGAGTCCTGACCTCGCTGATTCTGCAAATTTTGCACCGCCCTCTCCGTGACCTGCTGCTGTGCCTGCCACTTCAGGGATTCCTCTTCCAATCTCTGTTTTGCAGATAATTAATTTGGGCTTTCCATTGTCATCTGACTTGGCTTTTGTGATTGCTTCATTAATCGCGTCCAAATCATGACCATCAATAGTATTTGTGTCCCAACCCATCGCCTCGAACCGGGCGCCTGTGTCCTCGCTCTGAGTTTTCACGGCCATTGCATCTAGCGTCACTTCATTTGAATCATAAAGCAGTATGAGGTTGTCGAGATTGAAGTGACCGGCAAATGCAGCTGCTTCAGCCGCGACTCCTTCCTGAAGACAACCGTCACCAGCAAGAGCAAAAATATGATGGTCAATGATTGTGTGACTTTCTGTATTGAATCGTGCCGCGGCCATCTTGCCTGACACTGCATAACCGACCGCGTTCCCTATCCCTTGTCCTAGAGGTCCTGTCGTGGCTTCGACCCCAGGAGTTTCGCCAAATTCTGGGTGTCCTGGAGTCTTGCTCCCGAGTTGGCGGAAATTTATTACTTCTTCCAGAGGGAGGTCATGCCCTGACAAGTGCAACCAACTGTAAAGAAACATAGAACCGTGCCCGGCAGAAAGGATGAACCTGTCCCTGTTAATCCATTTTGGATCAGCGGGATTATAGGCCAGGGATTGCCCATATAATACTGCTCCAATCTCTGCAGCACCGAGCGGAAGTCCCAGATGACCGGATGAGCATTTATGAATAGCGTCAATGGCTAGTCCACGGGCGTTATTTGCGGTTTCTGCTAAAATTTCTTGTATTTTCACGGGTGGATAATTTATGGCGCAGTTTGAATCGTGCAAGGGACAAGAATTTCATAGCTAAAGCCTTGTCGGTTAAGAGACAATATGAGAAAATAAAAGGCAAAATAGCTACTATGAAAGCACTTACCTCTACAATTTTTATCTTAATCGCCTCTTCTGTGTATATCTTTGCTCAGGATTCGATTGGCTTCAGTTTTAATAGTGATCGCGATAATACCGCCATAGACGAGACGACATTGGCAGGTGTTGTTCCTTCGCCAGGCTGGATAAGTACTGATGGAGGCGCAGATGCTCAGGGAGGTGCGAACGGCTCCATAAGTAATAATGGGATCACTGTGGAGTGGAGTTGCAATGGAACCTGGAACACGAACAATGGTGTCAGTAATGGGGACAATCAAGTCATGAACGGGTACATTGATGCTGTCGGTGCTGGCGGATATGCTGACGTAAACATCAGCGGTATAGATACTTTCACCTTTGGTGAAAATTACGATATCTACGTTTATTTCGGTAGTGACGGGAACGGCAGGACAGGTAAAGTTTCCCTGCAGGACGGGG
This sequence comes from Verrucomicrobiales bacterium, assembly GCA_014239335.1. Classification (GTDB taxonomy): domain Bacteria; phylum Verrucomicrobiota; class Verrucomicrobiia; order Verrucomicrobiales; family DEV007; genus EC70. Next base: position 3,450 of record JAAZZC010000100.1, on the reverse strand, counting down.
AAATATATTCCTATTCTACCTTTTCTCAGCAGGGTGGAGGATTTCCGACCAACTATATCAGGACTGAGGACACTGGCGATGGGAACCCCGAAGCCAATTATGCAGTTTTTGAGGGACTCAGTGGTGACACTCAATCCATTCAGATCATCCGCGGAAGCAGCAATTCAGGTATTCATGGTATACAGATTGTATCGTCACAAGTTTTCGATGAGGATGAAGATGGGTTACCTGATAGCTGGGAGATTAATAATGATTTAGACCCGGAGGATAATGGAGAAGGAGATTCGAACAACGGTGCTGAGGGAGACCCTGATCAGGATGGTGTGACTAATATTGATGAATTTGAGAATGGAACGGATCCTCAAGATGTCGATACTGATAATGATGACCTCAACGATAACGTTGAGACCAACACAGGTGTTTTTGTGAGTGCGACCAATACTGGGACGGATCCAAATTTGGAAGATTCCGATATGGATGGGTTACTTGACGGTGCAGAGGTGGAAAACGGAACGAGTCCCCTTAATGAGGATACTGATGGTGATAAATTTTCCGATGCTGACGAAGTAGAGGCGGGCACTGATCCCTTAGATGGAAATAGTTTCCCTGACGTTCCTGACATCGAACCTCCGCTCGCTTATTGGACCTTCGATGATCAGGGGGCAAATGAGACGGCCGACCTTAGGGGTGATTATAACGGAATTGTTTATGGAGACCCAGAATATGTGACTGGGCATTCCGGGTTAGCGATCCAATTCGACGGTATTGACGATTACGTGTCCAGTGATGCTCCAATACTAAATGAGAAGACTGAATTTACGATGTCAGGATGGGTCAAATTTACTGAATCTCAAGGCAATCGTACGGGTTTGTTTGGACAAAATGATTTGGTCGAATTTGGTATGATTAGTGCCAGCCAGATGCAGCTGTGGACTGTTACTGCCGGTGCTGTTAATGTAATTTTTGGACCAGACAGTGATGGTTGGAGGCATATCGTAGTGAAGGGAACTGCTGAAGGCCAATTCGTTTATATTGATGGCGAATTATTAGGTTCTGGAGGATCTCCGGTACCTCTTCCGACTTCCGGATTTAATTTTAATATTGGTGGCGGTGGTGTTTATGACGGCTCTGGAAACTGGTTCAATGGTGCCATTGATGATGTTGCTGTTTGGGATATTGCTTTGACTGATGAAGCTATCGCCAATCTTGCCAGTGGCGTGCTTTCTCCCGGAGGTCCACGAGAGGATACTGATGAGGACGGGCTTCCTGACGAGTGGGAGGAAAACAATGATCTTGATCCAGAGGATAATGGAGACGTCGATCCTAACAATGGGCCCGAAGGTGATCCGGATCAGGACGGTCTTACTAATTTGGAAGAATTTGCTGCTAGGACAAGTCCACAGGATGCTGACACGGACAATGATGGTCTAGATGATAGTGCGGAAACAAATACCGGAACTTTTGTAAGTGCGACCGATACTGGATCAGACCCTAATAAGGCGGACACTGACGGTGACACTTTAAACGATGGATCTGAAGTTGAGCCGAACCCATACTCTACTGATCCCAATAATGCTGACACTGATGGTGACAAGCTCACTGATGCTGAAGAGGTTGAGACTGATCCTACTAAGGAGGATACTGATGGTGGAGGCACATCAGATTCTGTTGAGATTGCCCTTGGTCTTGATCCATTGGATCCGGCAGATGACGAATCAGGAGCTGGTGGCGGAACCAAGATTGGGATTAATTTCAACAGTGACCGTGGAACAGATGCTGAGTTGGGAGCTGACGAGATTGCCGGCTTACCTGAAGTGGCCCAGCTGAACTGGAATAACAGTGATGGTGGTGTTGGTGCACAGGCAGGGGCCAGTGGTTCTCAGGCTGATATCATTAGCCCTGTCTCTGGTGTTTTGGTCGATGATAGTGGAGGTGACTCCGGTGTCACTGTGGACTGGGCATCTAACGGAACTTGGAACACGACGAACGGGTTTGATAGCCCGGACGCCAAACTCATTAATGGTTACATTGATAATATTGGCGCCGGTGGCTTTGCCACGGTCGATTTTAAGGGCATCTCATTTTCTTCCTATGACGTTTATGTTTACTTTGGAAGTGATGGAAATGGCAGGACCGGTGAGGTCGAGAGTACGACCGCTGGTCAGACCTTCTCTTATAACACTGATTCCAACAAGGGTGCATTTGACCCAGAATTTGATTATGTTCTTACTGAGGACGAGGAAGGCACAAACCCGCCATCAAATTATTGTGTCTTCAGGGATCAGAGCGCTTCGGACTTTTCTGTTCAGATCAATCGCGGTTCGAGTAACTCTGGGATTCACGGGATACAGATTGTTCGTCTCGGTCCTGGAACTCCTTTCGAGATGACGGAGATTTTATATAATGCTCAGAGTGATGAGTTTACCCTGACTTGGAATTCTAAGCCAAATCAGATCTATGCATTATTTGTTTCAGAGGATCTTAACAGCTGGGACTTTGACCTTGATGACAGTATCATCTCAGACGGCGATACGACAACTTATGGCCCCTTTGAAAATCCAATGCCCGAGGCGAGGGAATTATTTTTCCGGGCTGAGGAAACTGAGGAAGATTAGGATCTGAGTCTTTTGGGGCAAAGGCTACAGACTTTCAGAACAACTCTTCTCTCTAATGAGTGAAGGGCTGTTTTGGCTTTTAGTCTCTCGCAATTCATCATTTTAGGTGTAACTTATTGGTGAGCAGGATCCCCCAAAGCCTACTGCCAGATCGGATGTTTCCATAGTGCTGGGGAAGAATGCCTCTAAAGACTCCCCCAATGAAAATTAAGCAGCTCTTCATAATCTCATTTCTTTTTGTTCTTTCTGTCTTACCGGCCATTGCCGATTCGATAGGTTTTAGTTTTAACAGTGACCGTGATAATACTGCTATGGACGAAACGACAGTGGCTGGCATTGTCCCATCTTCTGGCTGGATCAGTACTGATGGAGGCGCCGATGCTCAGACCGGAGCGAATGGTTCCATCAGTAATAGAGGAGTCAAAGTTGATTGGAGCTCGAACGGAACTTGGAACACGAATAACGGTGTAAGTAATGGAGATAATCAACTCATGAACGGATACATTGATGCGATCGGAGGTGGAGGATCTTCTCAGATTATTATAAATGATATCAACAATGCCTTCACAGGTTCCTATGATCTTTACGTTTATTTCGGGAGTGATGGAAATGACAGGACAGGAAAAATAGAGCTTGATGGCGGCGAGACCTATTCGTTTCGAACATTTTCTCAGCAAGGAGGTAATTTCCCGGCGCAGTATGAAAGGACAACGGACACCGGGAACGGAAACCCACGTTCGAACTACGCACTCTTCGAAGGTTTGACCGGAGATTCCCAGACACTGAACCTGATTCGGGGAAGTTCAAATTCTGGCTTTCATGGTCTTCAGATTGT
>JAAZZC010000234.1 GCA_014239335.1 Verrucomicrobiales bacterium | reverse complement strand
GCCCAGAATCCTCCAAACTGCCGGCCCTTACCGTTGAGTTCTGCGAACCATCCGGTCTGGGTTGAGATCAGCCACTTTGCCAAACGCGTACTCTCCGCAGGCGTCCACCCCTCGGGGATTCCCGCCATCGCCATTGCAATGTGAAACTGCGTGGTCCCATCGGTTCCGGACTCCAACATTTTCAATAGTGGTGCAAACCCCTCTCCGACACCGAACTGCCCGACCAGACGCACCTGCTCCCAGCGAAGATCGCGTTCGTCTGCAGGCAATCCGGTCAATAGAAACTGATGGACCGCACCACGAAGCTCCGCGCTCTGCACGATCTCGTTCTTGAACAGGCTGAACACGCGCAGGCGATCGAGCTGGTCTTCGAGCGCGACCGGTTTCCACTTAAGGAGACGTTGCACGATTGGCTGCACCGCATCGGCACTGGCGCGTTCATTGCGCACCTGGGTGGCAACCAGCGCCCGCATCGCGATGCGCAGGTCTCCCTGCGCCGCGGCAGCGGCGAGGAATTCGTCACGCGGCCGTTGCGCCAGCGCCGTCATGGCGGCATAACGCACGTGACGATCCGCGTCGCCCATGAGTTCGATCAATGGTTTCGTCGCGCGCGGATCCCCGAAATGGCCGAGGGCTTCAGCAGCACGGCGGCGCACAAACGGATCCTTGTCCGTGACCAGTTCCAACAGCAACGGCACCTCTTCAGGCCGGCCGCGGATGCCGATCAGCCAGGCTGCCTGGGCACGCACTTCCTCCTGCGCCGCGACGCTCCAATTCTTCAATACAGCCAAGTCGAGTGTGTCGAATTCGGCGGCCATCCGACCGATGAACCGTAGGCGTTGCGGCTTGCCGGCGAATGAGTTCCCCGCCATATCAACTAATCTATCCCGGCGGAGTGACTCGAAGCGCAATCGGCTCCACTCCGACCCCGGTTGCGGGACACCAAACATTCCGCCCGGGAGCTTTTCGAGATCCGGCACGATGGGTGGAATTTCCTCGCTCTGTTCCGCGTCATAAAAAATCCGCCACACGCCCTGGTTGTGATCGCTGACCATCAGGCTGCCATCAGGGGCGACATCCACATCGACCACCGCAAAACTGATGCCCTTGCCGCCCGGCTCCTTCGCCCCGGGCTTTGCTTCCGCGAGCAATCTCATCTCCGCCTTCCAGCTCGCCCCGGCCCGCTTCATGAAAAATGTCACCAGCCGGCCGGACTTGTCGTAGCCGCCACTGGTCGCGGACTTCCAACGATAGTCGCAGCAGATGAATGCATCACGGTACGCTTTTGGGAACTGGTAGTGTTCGTAGAAGACACCCCAATTCGGCGAACCGCGCCCGACGTCGAGCACACTGGGAATCGTATCAATGTAGTAGGGCGGAAACGCGCCGGTGCCCTGCCAGCCGAGATCGGCCCCGGTCGACCAGTGGTTCAACCGCACCGGGCGGTAGAACGGGATATCGACGTGCCATTCCATGTCGCTGTCGAAGCTGAAGAACTCGCCGAGGTAGTTCATGCCGAGACTCGGCGGGTTGCGCCCGCCTGCGCCGATGCACTCCCACTTCTTGCCATCGGGAGAAAAACGGAATACCGAGGCCGCACGCTCAGTCTGTACCGGCGAACTTTTCTCCGTGATGTGTTTGCGACCGCCGGTGCCGCCGCCGTCGCCAGAGACCAGGTAGATCCATCCGTCGAGCCCACGCAACAAAGTATGCGCGGCGTGATCGCCGCCGGTGCTAAATGGCGCGCCGACCCGCCCCTCGTGCTTCAGCGGCCCGTCCGAATTGTAACCGCTGAACAGCTGCACGCCATCGCCGCCGACCGCGTAGAGATGGTCGCCGTAGACGAGCAACCCCTGCGGACCGCGACCTCCGAGCCCTTTCGCGATCACCTCCTGCGAATCGTAGACGCCGTCGCCATCCTCATCCTTCAAGCGCCGCACGTTCTGGCCGTCTCCGACCAGCAGTCTGCCATCGCCATCGAAGGTGAGATCGTACGAACCGCCTGTCAACTCCGGTGCTGCGGCGCGGTAGATGTGGAATCCCGGCGGAAGCACGAACTGGTCGTCGAGGAGCACCGGCGGCGCGGCAGGCGCTGGGGCGGTAACGAATAGCGAGCAAACTCCGAGGAAGGAAGGGAGGATCTTCATGCTGTGATGAGGGTGCGAGTGCGAATCATGGAGTTCGTTGACGCTAGCACTGATCGTCGCCCGGGCAATAATAGGGCAATAGTCATTTTCTGTAAAATCTGTAAATCCCCATAACTCCCTTATTATAGAGTGGTAGCAGGAGGGAGAGTTGAACTCCCGACCTTAGGCTTATGAATCCTCTGCTCTACCACTGAGCTATCCTGCCATCTTTATGAGCAAATAAAGCAGTAGAATGATAACATTCGACTGATTTCTGCTAATAATTTATTCAATTAGCACAATATTGACGTATTTTCAAGGAGTCCAGAATAAGAGCATTTGAACTATACCAGTTCTAGATTATTTGGAGTAATCTCAATGAATCGCATAAACGAAGAGGCCATAAAGGTCATAAGCAAGCTTCAACAAAGCGGCTATCTAGCCTACTTCGCTGGAGGCTGTGTAAGAGATTTGTTACGAGATGAGATTCCAACTGATTATGACATCGCAACAAACGCTTTACCTGAACAGGTCATGGCCCTTTTCAGTAAAACCCGGTCAGTCGGCGCTCACTTTGGCGTTATTATTGTAATCTCAGGAGAATTCGCTTTTGAAGTTGCCACTTTCCGGAACGACGGATCCTACGGTGACGGGCGAAGGCCAGAGACCGTTGAATTCACTAGCCCCGAGGAAGATGTGTTAAGGAGAGACTTTACCATCAATGGAATCTTCTATGATCCGATAGAGGACCTTACAATTGATTACGTTAACGGACAGGATGATATTAAATCAGGTACTGTTCGGGCAATCGGCAATCCTGAATCTCGTTTTAAAGAAGATCATCTAAGACTCTTGAGGGCCGTCCGATTCGCTGCACGCTTCGATTACAAAATCGAAGAAAATACATGGGCCGCCATATGCAGCAATGCTAAAGAAATAAAAAATATCAGTGCAGAAAGGATCCGTGACGAACTATCCAAGATACTCGTCGACCCTCAACGGGTCCGGGGATTCGACCTCCTCATAGAAAGCGGTCTAATGGAGGCCATAATTCCAGAGATTATAGAGCTGAAAGGGTGTGAACAGCCTCCACAATTCCATCCCGAAGGTGACGTCTTTGTCCATACGAGACTGATGTTAAGTCTATTAAAAGAGGAGCTATCCCTGTCCTTAGTGCTTAGCGTTTTACTCCACGACATCGGAAAGCCCGCCACCTTCTCCTATGACGAGGAAGCTGACAGGATCAGGTTCAATGGCCATGACAAGATCGGATCCGACATGGCCACTACAATCTTACGGCGGCTCAAGTACTCTAATAAGACCGTTGAAGAGGTGACCGAAATGGTCGCTAATCACATGACATTTAAAGATGTTCAAAAGATGCGTGAATCAAAGCTCAAGAGGTTCATGGCAAGACCAACTTTCGAGGACGAAACCGAACTGCACCGCGTCGACTGCCTAGGTAGTTGGGGAGGCCTGGATAACTATGATTTTCTGAATCAGAAAAGAAACGAGTTCGACAATGAACCGATCATACCTCCCCCGATCCTGACCGGAAATGACCTTATTGAAATTGGCTGGGATCCCGGACCCGAACTAGGTAAGGTCCTGACTAAAGTTCAGGACCTGCAACTCGAAGGGAATCTTAGCACTAAGGAAGAGGCGCTGGAGTGGGTAGATTCAAATTGCTCCACATCTTGAGATTCAAGGACGAATCATTTACCAAGAGCTTCAGCGATTTGGTTTCTATAATTTAGAGCCCTCTCTGAGGCACTCCCTTCACCAAACATAACTCCCCTTGAGACGTTAATCACTAACGGAGCACTTCTCCCTGATCCAGCGAGAAGGCTCAGATCCCCTCCCTGCGCACCGAGTCCTGGCAACAATAGCGGAGAATCCGGTATTTTTCCTATGATTTCCGGCTCTGCATTGGTCAGCCCGACCACGAATCCGACCTCACCTTCCAAAGGCTCTGATTGTTTAGCCATTTCACATACTAGCTCAAAGACTTGCCTCCCATCATCTAACTTTTTAGTTTCAATGTCCTGGGCACTGGGGTTGGAAGTGACACCGAGAAGATAAACAGCTTTCCCGGGGTACTTGAGCATTGGTTCAACTGAATCAAAGCCCATGTAAGGACTAATTGTCACCGCATCCACTCCTTCCATAAATTCGAAATAGGCTTTCGCGTAATAGGATTGAGTCGCACCTATGTCACCTCTCTTAGCATCAAGAATGACCGGGATATTTTTGGGTACATCCGCAATTAACTTTTCCATGATTGCGTAGCCCTTAGAACCGAGAGCCTCGAAATATGCCGCGTTTGGTTTGTAACACGCAGCATAAGGAATGGTCTGATCAACTAAGTCTCTGACAAAGGTCTCAAAGTCACCATCTATTAAGTCTGGCCTCGGATCAATACCTACGCATAGATTCGATCCAATCTCATCTATTCTGTTACTAAGCTTCTCTGAATACCCCATCATCAATTAGGCTCCACCATTTGACCTGTCTAATAGCACTTCGTCTCCATTCACGACGAGATCAACACTTCCCTGGAGTTCCTTATCAAGAAATGGCGTGTTCGGAGATTTAGACTTCATAAATTCCTGAGTAAAGGTCGTCGTTGATTGCGGATCAAAAAGAACCAACTCGGCTCTGCTCCCCTCCTCAATGGACACCTTGTCCAGGTTAAGTATCCTTCTCGGCTCTGCTGCATATCTCTTCACCAGAAGATCCCAGCCAAACTTTCCTTCTTTTATGTAATGGTGATAGAGGGATGGGAGAGCAGTCTCAAGACCAGTTATCCCAAAAGGAGCATCCTCAAAGTCCTGCTGCTTTTTCTCAAATTCAGTATGAGGCGCGTGATCCGTGGCGATGACATCAAAGACACCCTCGATGAGCCCCTCAAGCAACTTCTCATTATCTTCCTCGGTCCTCAAAGGAGGATTCATTTTGAAATACGTATCATAATTAACAATGTCATTCTCATTGAAAATTAAATGGTGAGGAGCCACCTCACAGGTAACTTTGATCCCATCATTCTTGGCACGCCTAATAATCTCCATGCCGCGAGCCGTAGTAACGTGCTGAAGGTGCAGATGAGCCCCGGTGTAGGCCGCTATTTGAAGGTCTCTAGCGATGCATACCTCCTCACTAATTGAAGGAATTCCAGGGATACCTAACTTGTATGACCTTTTCCCTTCATTCATCGCTCCGGCCCCAGACAATTGCATAGTCTCGCAATGAGAAGCCAGTGGCAGTTCAAATTCTCGTGCATATTCCATCGCCCTTCGAAGGAGTTGGGGATTTTCTACCGGGGAACCGTCATCTGTGATCATAACGACTCCAGCCTCCTTCATTCCTCCGATCGCAGCCATTTCCTCTCCTGCCCTGTCCTTGGTAATGCAACCAGTAGTGAAAAAATCAATCCTAGAATCCCTACCAGCAATCTCCAATACACTTCGGACCATTCCTCCACTATCTATGGCCGGGACCGTGTTCGGCATAGCAACGATACCCGTAACTCCTCCATTGATTGCTGCTTCAGATCCAGTCTTTATAGTTTCTTTGGATGTTTGGCCTGGTTCCCTCACATGAACATGCAGATCAAAAAGGCCAGGGAGAAGGACCTTACCTTTTGATTCAATGACTCTTGTCCCATCTCTTGAATCCAAAGACGAACCAACTGCCTTAATGACACCATTCTCCACAAGAACATCAGACTCAAATAGGTCTGCACTATCCTCACTGGCCACTGATGCCTGCTTAAGTAATATCAGATCATCCATCCTGTTGAAAAGTTTGAGGTTTGAGCCAGTAGAGAACTGCCATGCGAGTCGCTATGCCATTTTCAACTTGTCTATTGATAAGACACCTATCGTAAGTGGTCACGGAATCGGCCAATTCAACGCCTCGATTCACTGGGCCGGGATGCATTACCCAGACACCTTCATCTTTAATCCTGCTAAATCTGTCCTCATTGAGCCCGTAAACGGAATGATACTCACCAGAGCTTGGGAAGAACTGCTCCCCTTGCCTTTCAAACTGAACCCGAAGCAGGTAAATCACGTCCGGCTTCCAGTCTAGGGCTTCCTCATAATCCTTAAATTTCTTCATCTTATCCGGCCTCCCGGGCGGAACTAATGTTCCAGGACCAAGCACCCTAACTTCAGCCCCGAGCATGGTCATGATCCGGCTAGTTGAGCGGGCCACTCTCGAGTGCAGTATGTCTCCGACGATTAGAATCTTTTTACCCGAAAAGTCCAGCTTTCCAAAGACATCGTATAATGTCGAAGCGTCAAGCAGGGCCTGAGTCGGATGGGCATGAAACCCGTCACCTGCATTAATGACCGAAGCATCAGTGTGCTCTGCAACGAGGTTCGGGATTCCCGCTTTCTTGTGCCTTATGACAATGTAGTCGGCTCTCATCGCCCCTAACGTATCTACCGTATCAAGGACCGTTTCCCCTTTCACAACAGATGAGCTGGCAACGGCGAGGCTCGTAAAATCTGCAGAGAGCCTATTTGCTGCAACCTCAAATGAAGAACTGGTCCTTGTCGAAGGCTCATAAAAGAGACTAAGGACCGTCTTACCTTGAAGTGTTGGCACCTTTTTAACAGATCGCTTAAAGAGTTCCTTGAACGGTTGGGCAGCAGCAAGGATGCTTTCAATTTCATCCTTGTTCAGGTCCTCTATCTGTAGAAGGTCTTTGTGAGGTTCACTCATATTCCAGGAATGAGGCTAATTGAATCTTCTCCATCATGTTCCTTGAAACAGACCTTAACTCTGTCCAAGCGCTCAGTCTCTACAACATGACCAACGTAATCAGGTTGTATGGGCAACTCACGGTTCCCTCTATCAATGAGGACCGCCAATTCCACCTTCGATGGCCTACCATACTTTGATACACCTTCGATGGCTGAACGGATGGTCCTCCCAGTGTAAAGAACATCATCAAAAATAACGATGCGGCTCCCTTCTATCTCGAAAGGGATCTCAGAGGCCTGCACTGTTGGGTTCGTTAACTTATGATCGAGATCGTCACGATAAAAAGAAATGTCCAGAGTCCCTATCTGGACTTCCCTTCCCATCTCCAGTAAAATCTCTTTTACTCTCTCAGCTACAGTGACTCCTCTAGTATGAATTCCTACAAAAGATAAGAGCCCTTCAGGATGTATCTCGGCTATCTGCGCCGCGAGTCTACGAAGTTTATTGGAAATATCATCCTCTCCTAGGAGGCTTTGCCCCCCGGGGCACCCTGTTGCCTGATCGTGCGAGTTACTCAAGTCCTGCGAATTTGAGTATTCTATGCGCATACATGGCAGCATTCAAGGGCGCTTTACTATGTAGTCCCACTGAGCCTACCGGAACGCCCCCTGGGACCTGGCACATTGCCAATAATGCATCGATCCCATTTAGTGGTCCTCCGGGAACAGGAACACCCACGCAAGGCAGCTCCGTTTCGACTGCTACGACCCCTGGTAGAGCAGCAGCGAGGCCCGCAACTGCTAATATAACAGCCTTTTCTCCAGATTCGTTAAGATCTCTTAAAAATTGAATTAGCTCAGGTAAATTCCGATGCGCTGAAATAACATGCTCCTCATAATTTACCTCCTGTTCCTCCAGATAGGTGTGTGCAGGCTTCATGAATTCTTTGTCGTTAGCGCTACCGTAAATGATGATTACTTTCATTATTTTATTTAATTTATGTTTATTAGTTTGAATTATTCAAAATGCATTCGCCCTATATCTGAGCGACGTTGATCCCCATCAAAACTGACTTTAATGGCTTCATTATAGGAATTTCTAACGGCGGATTCACGGTCATCTCCACGCCCAACTACAGCCAAGACCCTTCCTCCATTGGTCGCATATTCACCATTCTCGTTCATTTTTGTCCCAGCATGATAGACCCTCACACCTTCAACAGAATCGAGGCCCCTGATAACATCATCGCTCCTCGATGAGTTCGGGTATCCGGCAGAAGCAAGAACCAAACAAATGCTCCAACTCTCATCAAATGAGATCAGGTCCTCCTGAAGATTTCCTGTTGCCGCCTCAAAAAGATATGAACTGAAATCACCTCCTACTAATGGCAGGACCGCTTGTGCTTCCGGGTCACCAAAGCGGCAATTATATTCAAGCAACTTGGGCCCGTCCTCAGTGAGCATTAGCCCCGCGTACAAGAAACCTCTAAAGTCCATCCCATCACTAATAAGACCATCGACACTGGCCTTAATGACTTCACGATCAATGAGAGAGAGTAAATCCTTATCTATCAGAACCCGAGAAGCAACGGCTCCCATTCCTCCAGTATTAAGGCCCTCGTCCCCGTCGGCTAACCTCTTATAGTCACGGGCAGGAGTAAATATCTGGTATTCCCCATCACTGACTGCAGCAATCACAGACACTTCAGGGCCCTCAAGAAACTCTTCAATGAGTACCCTACCATCACCGAAACGACCATCAACATAGACCTCCTTCAAGAAAGCCTCGGCCTCAGATTCGTCAGCACATATCGCAACACCTTTACCTGCAGCTAATCCGTCAAACTTTAGCACTGTGGGATATTTTTTGATGGCAGACATTGCGGACTCATAATCATTAGCCACTTCGTAACCGCCCGTAGGAATATTATGCCTAAACATAAATTTCTTTGCAAATTCTTTACTAGCTTCAAGTTGCGCGGATTCCTTAACAGGTCCCCATGTCGGAATCCCTTTCTCCCTTGCCTTATCAGCTAATCCCTTGGCCAGCCATGATTCTTCGCCCCCGACACAAAAATCGATGCCTTCGTAGAGCATGGCCTGGACTAGAGAATCAACATCAGAAACTTCCCCGGGTAGCTGCTTTGCTAGCTCAAAAATAGCGTCACTGCCAGGATAACAATAGACTTCAGGAGATGATTCTGATTCCGCTAATGCGGTCACAATAGCATGCTCACGTCCCCCTTTTCCTACTACAATAACTTTCATCGTTTTTATAATCCTAAATCATAAGGCCTTCCCTCAATCCCATCACAGTATTGAATGAAAGCACGGTTAACCACGGCAGTTCCGGCCGGTGTCGGATAATTTCCTGTAAAGTACCAGTCTCCGCAGTTCGCTCCTAACGCAGACCTCAGATTCTCAATGCCCTGATAAATAACTTCGACTTCCCCATTCCACTTGATGTCCTGTGGATAGACGAGGCGCGCTATCTGCTTTGATATTTCCTTTGCCGTGAAAGGCTCATAAATATCACGAACACAATTGCGCATTTCCTCGGCAGGCTTCCTTAACTCTGCCCGGCACTCATCATAAACTTTAGCAATGAGGGAGGCTCTGGTAGAATTTTTCAGTAAATCAATAGCTGCTTGAAAAGCAATAAATTTACCCAGCTCAGACATGTCGATACCATAACAGTCGGGATAACGGATCTGAGGAGCACTGGAAACAACAACGATCTTTTTAGGATCAGTGCGAGCCAAAATCTTTAGGATGGACTCTCTGAGTGTAGTTCCCCTGACAATTGAATCATCAATGACTACTAAGGTCTCACCAGGCTTGACGACACCATAACTAATATCATAAACGTGGGACACTAATTGCTTGCGACCCTTTTCCTGACTAATGAAAGTGCGCATCTTAATATCTTTGTGCGCAATTTTTTCACCCCTTGGCCAATTATGAAGAATCAGGTCATCAATTTTTTCTTCGTTAAGATCACCGTCAGCTAGTGCCTTCTGGACCTCTGCCTTAACTGCTCCCCTCTGATACTCACGCAACCCCCCCATCATGCCATGATAGGCAACGTCAGCCGTGTTCGGAATGAAACTGAAAACAGTATCTCTGAAGTTATAATTAATCGCTTTCAGTATCGGCTTAGACAAGAGCCTCCCGAGCTCCTTCCTTTCACTATAAATCTCAGGATCATTGCCTCTTGAGAAATAAATTCTTTCAAAGGAGCAGGGAGTGAGTGGTCTCTTTTCTGCAAACCTCTCCACGGTCAGCTCTCCTGTATTTTTAATGGATACGACATGACCTGCAGGGACCTCAGAAACTTCTTCCTTCTCCAGTCCAAATACCGTCATCAGAGGAACTCTTTCGGAGGCGAAACCAATGAAATCGTCATTCTCAAAGTAAAAGGCAGGCCTTATACCGTTAGGATCACGCATCACAAACACATCACCATTACCAACTGCACCAGCAATAGCATATCCTCCATCCCATATCTTTGCTGCCTTCTTCAGGAGCCTGGGCATATGAAGCCTGTCACTGATTAGTCCAGGAATTTCGGTCCCTGGAACCTTACTGGCCTTGGACCTCCGGTAAATGTTCTGGTGCGCCTGATCCAAGAAAAAACCAATTTCCTCCAGTACAGTCTGGGTGTCAGTTCCAAAGACAGGATGCTGACCCCTGTCGACAAGAGTACGGTTCAGCTCGGGTGCATTCGCCATATTAAAGTTACCGAGCACCATCAAACTTCTCGTCTCCCAGTTACTCCTCCTGAGGAACGGATGACATGAACCCTCTTCAAATTCGCCGGACGTTCCGTACCTGAGATGACCTAATAAGATTTCTCCGCCAAAATCAAAGTACCGACTCACATTGTTTGGATCTTCAGGATCAATCCCTCTCCTCTCACAGACACCATGGTACCGATCCATTAGGTTCTTGAATACAACAGTGAGCGAATCCCTTGCCGCGGACCTTTCCCTGAACATGTAAGGATCCCCAAGCTCCATGTTGAGCTTAACGCATCCAATGCCTATGCCGTCGTGACCACGGTTGTGCTGCTTTTCCATGAGCAAGAAAAGCTTCTGAAAGCCATACAGAGAGCTGCCGTACTTGTCATGATAATAGGCAAGGGGCTTCTTGAGGCGAAGAACCGCAATACCGCACTCATGTTTTAAGAAGTCTCCCATTTACACTAAATTTACTAATAATTTATCTCCACCTATTGAGCCCAAACGCACTGCTCCAGAGACCACATTCATCGCAGCATCCTCATCATCAGAGTTGACAATACTGACCCAGCCAATCCCCATATTAAATGTTGAAAAAGCCTCATCCGTTTCGACATGGTTCAAAACTTTACCTACAGCGGGCAAATCCCACACTGGAACCTCCAATGAAGCACCCTTATCACCTAGTATCCTCTCAAGATTTTCAGGCAATCCTCCACCAGTAATGTGCGCCATCGCTTTGGCTTTGACTCCAGCATCGCGGAGCCCTTTCACGACATCATGGTAGAGCCTAGTCGGAGCTAACAGGGAAATAACATCCTCATCTGTGAACTCCTGCGGAAAACTTGAAAGGATCCTTCTCACAAGACTCCAACCATTAGCATGAATTCCGTCAGAAGGATAACCAATTAATATGTCCCCCTCTGCGATCGTGGTAGGATCCACGACGTCTGGCTTTTCCGCGACTCCAATCCCGAACCCAGACAACTCAATCATGTTTTCAATTACCAGATCAGGCATTTCCGCAGTTTCTCCACCTGCAAGAATACAATCACAAGCCTCACACCATTCAACGATTCCGGCAATGACTCTGGAAATCTTTGTCTTGTCCAGTTTTCCTACACCAATATAGTCCAAGAACATCACAGGATCGGCACCAGTCGTCAGGATATCATTGACGGACATTGCCACAAGATCCTTACCGGCAATTTCCAAGAGATCATGTTCGAGTAAAAGTTCCAACTTCGTTCCGACACCGTCACACCCAGTGAAAATGACAGGCTCATTGTAGGAACTCAGGTCGAAACCTGCAGCAAATAGACCAAATGCTCCATAAAGCTTTCTATTCTTCTCTGTTCGTGCACGTAACTCACCAATGTCGCCGACCAGTTCCGCTGCCGCATGAATGTCAACACCTGCCTCCTTATATGTGATCTGTTCTGCCATTTATTTATCCCGGTTCATGAGCCATTTCGCCCGCTATTGTAGTGTAAATTGATTTAAACATCTGGTACCCGAATCCCTTACCATCACCATCACCTACCCAGTCCCGGTCATAATGATGTGAAGCCCAAAGGAATCTCTCCGGATGAGGCATGAGTCCAAGGACCCTACCTGATCTGTCCGTTAGTCCAGCGATACGACTAGTTGATCCATTAACATCTTCTCCATAAACAAGAGCAGCGAGGCCCTCATCAATGTACTTCTCAGCGGCTCCTTCAGGAGCCACAAACCGACCCTCGGCATGCGCTATTGGTAACTCAAAATTCTCAGGCAGCCCACGTAAGAAAGCATTATCATCAACCCTCCGCTCAAGCTTGACCCACCGGCAAATGAAGCGGCCCGAAACATTATTAATTAAACTCCCCTCTGGCAGGAGACCTAACTTTGTAAGGATTTGGAATCCGTTACAGATACCGAGTAGGTACCCACCACCATCACGAAACCTCATCAGAGCATCACCGACCCGGCGTTCGAGTTCGAGCTGTGCAAGCCTACCAGCCATCACATAATCACCGTAGCTGAATCCTCCGCTAAGAACAATCAATTGCGCAGATTCTAAACTTTTCTCATCGACGCAGGCAATGGGTAAGATTTCACTAGAAAAACCCGCCTCCTCCAAGGCTCGAGAGGTTTCAGCATCACAATTAGTTCCAGGGAACTTTAATAATAGGGCGTGAGGACGTTTTTCCATGTCTCTTTGAGAGATTCTATTTCATTATCTAAAATATTAACACCATCGCTCTCGAAGCGAAGGCTCTTATGGCTCGATTCTGTTCTGCCGATGACAGCAAAAGCAGATTCAGAGAATATTTCCTGGATCCGGTCAATAGATTCGGACTCACATTCGATGAGAATTCTCGATGATGACTCTGCAAATAACTTTTCAACGTTATTCAAATCCTCGCTAATCGGCAACAAATCGAGATTAATTTCCATCCCAGCTACCATTGAAAAGGCCATCTCCGCCGCGGACACTGCTAACCCACCCTCAGAGACATCATGAGCGGCAAGAATAAGCCCCTCACTCACGGCCAGATGATATGATCGGTAAGATCTCAGCGCCTCATCAAAGCCAGTGTCAGGAACCTTCGCCCCGGTCCGACCTTTGATCCTCGCATATACACTCCCACCCATTGCAGAATCAGTCGTTCCAATAACTGCAATCAGAGAATCACTCCTACGGACAGAGGACCCAGTAACGTTCGACTCATCCTCAATGACTCCCATGCCACTGATGAGGCAAGTCGTAGGGATAGAAACTGCACCGTCATCCGTTTCAAAGTAATTATAAAAGGAGTCCTTGCCTGAAACAAAAGGCGCACCGTATGCCTCTGCCGCTGCTGCCATCCCTTTACAAGTTTCAACTAGCATCCCCAACTCTTCTGGATTGTCCGGATTACCTACGCAGAAATTATCAAGGAGAGCTATCTTATCTGGGTTAGCTCCGGAAACGACCAGAGAGCGGACACATTCATCGACGGTCCCCTTGCCCATGGCCAGAGGGTCCGTCTTGCCCCATTCCGGCAATAAGGCGAGGCCCATCGCCATGAGCTTCTCACTGTCGTCTATCCTCACCACAGACGCGTCCTGAGGAGCATCCCCCTCAGCACCCGCGAGAGGCTTAAGCAAAGTATTACCCTGAACCTCGTGATCATATTCTCGTATAATTGGCTCACGTGAACCTACCGCAAAGTCCCCGAGAACTGATAAAAGATCATCGCCTAGCTTATTCTCACTCCAATCATACTCAATTCCTGATGGTAGCTGGTAACCGGAACTCAAATGCCGCACCGGGGCATCATGTAAGCGAGAATTATCAAGCTCACAGACAAGATCCCCATTGTGCCAAACCTTCAATAGCCCAGATTCATCCGAATCTCCAATCTCAGTTAGTTCAGTCTCATAGATCTGAGCAAGCTCAATGAGCTGAGGCATTGATTCTTCTTTGACGGCGAGGACCATCCTTTCCTGACTCTCGGATAAAAAGATTTCCCAGCTCGTCATTCCCGGCTCCTTCAGTGGTGCCTTCTCAAGGTAAAGGTTCCCGCCAACCTCACTGAGCATTTCACCTGCAGCACTCGAAAAGCCTCCTGCTCCACAATCTGTCACGAACACTATAAGATTCTTCTTCCTCGCCTCGATAACAAAGTCGGCGGCCTTCTTCTCTTCGATCGGGTTGCCGATTTGCACAGCCTGCTGATCCTCTTCGTGACTCTCCGTGTCCAGAGCCATTGAAGAAAAGGTCGCACCCTTGAGACCGTCTCTGCCGGTCCTGCCTCCGACCGCAATCACCTTAAGACCTGATGACATTTCCTTATCTATGTCAGTGATAGGTATCAGTCCCGCGGTCCCACAAAAGACTAATGGATTATATATGTATGAAGGATCAAATTGTATGGCCCCACTGATGGTCGGTATACCCATACGGTTTCCGTAATCACGGACACCTCTTACTACTCCCCTCATTATCCCGAGAGGATGTATGACATCGTCCGCTTTGATTGTATCAGGGTCCGTGTCAGGCGGCCCAAAACAAAACACATCACAGCTTGCGATGGGCTTGGCGCCTTTGCCCGCACCCAAAATATCCCGTATCACACCACCTAGCCCAGTATTTGCACCGGCATAAGGTTCGATAGCCGAAGGATGATTATGTGTTTCTAATTTAAGGCAGATAGCTTGCTCGTCATCGAGTCGAATGAACCCAGCATTATCAACGAAACAGCCGAGAACAAAACCTGGCTTCCTTTCCATTATCCTCTCAGTAACTGCCTTGATGTAAGTCTTAAATAACCCATCAATGACTTCTTCCCCCTGCGAACCCGAATGCTCGATCCGAGCCCCGAAAATCCTATGCTTACAGTGTTCACTCCAGGTCTGAGCAATGCACTCCAGCTCAACATCTGTAGGCTCTCGGCGCATTTCTGCTTCGTAATAGACCTTTATCTCTATCATGTCCTCCACAGACAATGACAACTTCATTGCGTCACTCAAAGAACCTAACCCTTCCGGATCGAGGTCCCTTATTGGAATCTCTCGATAATTACTAGAGGGCTGATCAGGCAACTTTTCGTCCATTAGAATCAGTCACGCTCCAAACGTGAATTGCTGGGTTACAAACATCGCGCACAAAACGCTCAGAGGTTATTGAAGGATCAGAGAAAATATAAATGCGTTGGACTAGCTTAAGTGAAAGGATATTGAAACCTTCCGTTCCTTTGTGGCTTGAAAGAATCGCCTCCTTTTCAAGGTCCAAGGCCCCAGGCTTCATTTCGTAATCAATGTAGAAAGAAAAATCCTGAACGGCCGGTTCACCCGTAAAGAAAACCTCGTCCGCATAATCATCGACCAAGCTTCTGTTCACAAAATCCTCAGCAGATTGTACCTGCCCCTCATACTCAAGTATGTAAATTCTGGTTCGACGATACTTCACCGGAGCATTCAAAGGAGCATACACGAGCTTATTCGCATCTCCCTCTGATTCAAATTTACCAATTACTTCAGCGCTGATTTTTTCCATTAATTTAATTTAGGCCAATCCGTTAAGTTCTTTCAGAGCATCCCTATGACCATTGCCAGTGTAAAAGTCGACCTCTCTTTTACCACAATCCTCAAGCGCTGAAGCGACCTCGGCACTTTCACGGCGACCCAGGATGCAGTCCTTTATCAGATTCATCTTGCCGACCTGAATGGCTAAGAATGTCTCATCCACGACTGGATCTTTCGGAGCCTCGCCCGATTCCTGTCTGGCTCTTAAAATTTCAACAAAAGGAACCCCCTCTGCTCTGCCCTGCTCCTTTGCATCATTGATAGCGCTGAGCCAATCAGAATGGGCAATCTTGTAATAATCTCGCATCGCCTGCTTATTATAGTGAATTACGATCCTGTCACCATCATCCTCAAGGATTGAAGTTGCCCTGAAAGAATCCGTATCAATGGTATCCACGAAGACAAGATCATCACCGTCTCTAGCAAATTCCCATTTCAAGTCCCACAACTGAAGTCCCATCTTCTCAACCATGACCCTGACTGCCCAGCCTCCCAGAATAGCTAACTTACCAAGCTCAGCGAAGGTCTTCGCGTCAAGTCCTGACATGTTATGAGCTTCTTGTTTCGTTACTGCTCGATCTTCAGGTTCATATTTGCTGGTAAAGTCTACGATCGGAGTCGTCAGATACTCCCAAGCAGTTAGTGGACCATTGGCCCCAAGCTCCAACTCAAATTTTCTTTTATCAGAATCCGAAAGTTTCAAATACTTCCTAAAAACAGAACTTCCACTCGTGATACCGAATCTGACAATGCATTCCAGAGGAACAACGTTACGGTCCAGATCATTGAATTTACTGTAATCATAAAACGAATGCTTAAGGAACTTATCCTGGTCAGGTTTCTCTATCTTGAATCTTCGAACAATGTTCAACGCGCTCTCATTCTCGGGGAGGCCCTCATGCGAAACTTCTCCAGTCGTCGCGTCAACCATACCGCAATGGTGTGTGACTCCACCAACTGAGGTTAACTTATCCATGGTTCCCTCCAATAAGATGTCCTTCATCTTCGGATCTAGCCCTTCTGCCGAATTGACAGCCTCACGTACCTCTTGCCAAGTTTCTGGCTTTGACAGGTTCGTATAAAGGACATGCCTAAAGACGGCCCTTGCTACATCACTACCATCTATCGCGAAAATTGTTCCTACATCAAAAACTGATCCCCCGGCAGTCGTTTCCGTGACCATATAATCTGGCTCATCAGGAATGGCATACAATTTCTGAACAGAGCCCTCATAGAATGGCTCATTCATATTTTCTAAGGAAACTTGACGAATTGCTTCTTGGTAATTACCCATGTGAAGTTTATTTTATATTTTATATTTTATATTTTGTATGAGCCGAGATTTAGCAACCAGAAATGATATGTCACGCAAAATATTCAAGATATCTTAAATTAATAAAAAATGTGGCAAATCAGTACTAATTACCGTGAATTTTTATAAAATTGCTCGTTCCTTGCTATTCAGGCTTGATGCCGAAAAGGCTCACCACCTAACGCTGAGTGGCCTACGCATAGCTCAGAGGCTGGGAATTACCTCTTTTCTAAGGCCCAATACCAAACAAGAACCGGTCACCGTAATGGGTTTGAACTTCCCTAACCGGGTCGGACTAGCTGCAGGCCTCGATAAATCAGGTAACTGCATTGCAGGTTTCGGCTCAATGGGTTTTGGCTTTGTCGAAGTGGGAACAATCACTCCGCGCGCTCAAGACGGAAGTGCTAAGCCCAGACTCTTCCGCGTTCGCGAACATGAGGCAATCATTAACCGCATGGGTTTTAACAATCCCGGAATAGACAGTGCTCTTGATAACATACAAAAATCACGAAAAGGATTCGACGGGATCCTTGGAATTAATATAGGAAAAAATAAAAGTACCCCGAACGAGAATGCACTAGATGATTATCTTCACTGTTTCAGAAAGTCTTATGACCACGCAGATTACATTGCCGTGAACATTTCATCTCCTAACACTTCCGGCTTACGTGAACTGCAAACTCCAAAGTTCGCTCGAGAACTTCTGTCCCCACTAATGAATGAGAAAGAAAAACTAAAAGAAGAGACAGGAAAGAACGTCCCAGTCGCTGTAAAAATTGATCCGGACATGGGGGATGATCAAATCAAAGACCTGAGTGACTTGTTCAGCGAGTTACAAATCGACGCAGTCATTGCAACGAACACTACCATCTCACGAAAGAGCATTAGTGATCACCCTCTGTCAGGTGAAAAGGGAGGACTGAGCGGCACACCTCTCAGCGCAAGAAGCAATGAAGTGATAGCTGAACTCCACACAGAACTTAAGGGTGAAATTCCAATCATCGGAGTGGGCGGAATTAGCTCCATTAAAGACGCAGAAGAAAAACTCTCGGCAGGAGCTTCTCTGATACAAATCTACACCGGACTAATATACCAAGGACCTGCCCTGATAAAACAGCTAACAAAAATAGAAGGCTAAGGGGAATTGCTATTAATATAGCCTATTAGTCAACGAGACTGACCTTCTTATCGTCAGGAAAGTTTCCTGGAACAGGGATCGTGACTTTGCCAGTCACTGCCCATTCACATGAACGCGCTACGAGTGTAAGGAACCCGACACACTTCATGGCCGGCATGTTCTTACCGTTACCGCCAACATGACCAAGAACATTAGTGACTGCGACTCCCTCACCTACAGGGATAGTCCAAAGCATAGGTTCGTGAACACCAGTCCCTCCCTTCTTACTATCCGAAAAGGCGGTCGCTAGAATCTCCATATCCTTGGCTGGGCCTCGTTGCCCATGATAGAGTTCATCTTTTCCATGGAGCCATTCCTTAGGAATGCCCTTAGTGATCGGGTGCACAGAATCGCGCATCTGAACAATGTATTCGTGCTGAGGTCCATGGCCGGCACCTCGGCCTTTTCCTACTTCAATTTTGAGAAGTTTACCGACCTCATCGAGATACAGACGAGCCCCATCTTTATTGCCTCTCCAGAGAAGGCCCGTGGCCTCCTCAAAACCGATCCATCCCTTATGTGCATTATTGGCAGCATGAACGTTTACCAGTGCTCCTCCCTCATTAAGAAATTTCTCAAAAGAATTACGGACTGATTCTGGCTCCCACTTGGCACCATTATAATTACTAAGAACAACATCACATTTGCTGAAATCAGGATCAAATGAATTCCAGTCCTCTGCCTTGGCCCCGTTCGGCGGAGTCGTAGCAACACTAACTTGAAACTTACCAGTTCCCTCTAGCTGCTGCTTCAAGAATGGCGTTGTGTCTTTCCAGTTATGATTATTTCTTCCGTCAATGATCAGGACCCGGATCTTGTCACCGGCTCCTGACTTAGAAATTCCAAGCCCTGCGGCACCGAGAAGAGCGATAATAGCAATAAATAGAGGTAATATTCGTTTAGTCATTGAATTAATAATTTAGACAGCCATGGCCACAGTGAAAAGCCAAAAAATCAGTCGGTATTATTTTGGCAAAACTCAATCCAGTACCCGTCAGGATCTTCACAGTAGATCTGAAAGACTCCATCAGGACGAACTTGCCTAGGAGTGTGTGGCACCCCCTTCTCTGCAAGATACGATTCTGCCTCGTCCATGGATTTTACGCCTAAAGCATAGTGATTTCCTCGGGAAGATGAATTCACCTCATCCTCTCTTCCCGCAATTAAATGAAGCTCCTGATGCTGACCTAGACGGTACCATTCGCCTGGAAAATTAAAATTAGGCCTCTGTATACTTTCAAGCCCTAGCAACTCCCCATAAAACTTTCTACTCTCATCTAAATCAGATACGTGCAGAGCAACATGGTTAAGATCTTCTGTATTCATCTTTTAATTTACTTATTAATCACAAAAATTTTAAAAGCTCACTTACAAACTGTTCTCGGGTTTATTTTCCTTCTGAATCGTCGTCTTGAGTGTGAAAACTAAAGCGTTCCCCTCGCCAAAAGAAATGGCCGGCTGAGAAGAATCTACAATTTTAATGCTCGGATCTACCACTATCCATTCTCTGTTCTTACTTAACTTCCATGAAAAAGCTCCAAGAGGATCAGAGTACCTATAACTGATAACATGACCTAAGAGACCAAGTGATCTCCAACTTGCACGATCAATAGAAATCGAATCGGTCATTATTGGAGAAATCAAATTCCAGCGGTCATGAGGATTAAAATAAAAATTTCCCGCCACCACTACCGACTCACCTGATTCGCGGCGCTCACTCAGCAACCAATCTACCATCTTTCTTCTGTCCCTTGAACTTCTACCCGCTACCGGCTCACAGCTCACGAACCTGATCACCTTATTTTCCTTTAAAATACCAAATAAAGTCATCCCGTAATTGGGCTCCGCTAAGGATTCTAGTTGCCCATTAAGCTTACTAATAATTGCTGTGGAGTTATACTCATCTGGAAGCTCATTAGCTGACCAGTCCTTCCCAAGCTCGGACACAACAGCACTCAGATATTCGTTAGAATTAAGGCCCTGCAAAAGTACAACATCAAGATCTAAAGACTCTATAACATTGGCCAATCTTGTTGGATCCTTTATTCCATCCTTTTTCAAAATACCTGATCCACGGAGGTTCAAAGTGAGGACCCTGATAAGGTCCTCCCTGTCATGGAGTATATCATCCTTCTTTAACGCTGTGGGGGGCTTTTCTAATGCCGGGACAGTAAAGAGTTTAAAACTTGAAATAAAGAATAAGGACCCTACAAGCAAGATAGACATTAATCCAAACCTCTGGCCACGAGGCTTGGTCCAGTAAACGCAAATAAAAAAGATTGTTGGAGCAAGCGTGAGTCCGATCCCCAGACCCCACGATTTGAAAAGCACACCCAAGAGGCAGGTAAATCCTACGCTCGCAATTAATATACCCATGAACCTGAAAATTCGGGGCAATGTTCGAGCATGAAGACCTAGCCTATTGCACAGTGATCCGCCAATCAAAGAAGACAGCAATACAATGACCCAAGACACGCAAGCAGTGGAGCACCCTAAAAGGATCCAAAAAGTAAATTCAACAAATGTATTTGATGACAAGATTCCGAGAACTACCCCAACGACAAGCCCAGCAAAGAGCCCAAGCCAACGCCTTGGCTTAGCCTTCATTGAGTAGCGAATCCCTTCATCAGGGTCGCCAAAGTATTGATCAGATTCCATCTGATCAATCATTCAACTGGAAATCGCATGAGACTGCAACACTTCCATAGCTGAATATCATAACTTCTCGTAAGTTCCCTCGTCCCGTTTTTCCAAAACGGTAAACCCAGCAGACTTTGCATCGGAAACTGAAAGTGGCTTTGTTATTTTGGGAGTATTTATTGATGAAATTAATTTTTGAACCGGCTTCTTACAAATCGGACACGCGATCAGAGGGGCCCTGTCAATGGGACGCCTTAACTCAAAACCATCCGAGCAGACCCTGCAGCCTTTGCTCTGATCTTCCGAGATGTATTCATAAATTGGCATCTTAATTTGCGAGTAGAGCCGAACTGTGATCGACTCTTCTTTAATGAGATGAGCTTAACCTGTTAAAGCTCCCGTGAAAACAACAACTTTGACTCAATCTTTTTCAAGAAACTGTTACCAGCTTGATTTGGTAACTCCAGGCAAATGACCCTTGGATGCCAACTCACGAAAAGTGATTCTGGACATTTTAAAACGACGAAGAAATCCATGACGACGACCAGTCACCTCACAGCGATTAACGACCCTGCAAGGACTAGCATTGCGAGGAAGCATGGATAAACCAATATAGTCTCCTTTTTCCTTAAGCTCGGATCGTTTCTTGGCATATTTTGCCACCGCTCTTTGCTTTTTCTTATTACGTTCTATCCAGCTTTTCTTAGCCATAGGGGGGGGAATACGTATCCATATTGTTGCCAAATGCAAGTAAGAAATAATATAGATACAGTAATGTCCTTGCTTTACGTCTTGAAGAAAGGCCTATAAAGAGCCATCATTCAATAATGTCTGACGTAGAAGAACTACTTAATCAGGGCCTCCTTTCAGAAGAAAATGGGGTCAGCGCCGAAACTAGAGCCCTCCTGACAAGCGAAAGCTTTTCGGAAGTTGTTAATTATCAAGAAGATACACTTATTGTTACACAGGGAGGAGAGCCTGATGCTCTTTACTTCACTATTTCTGGTGTATTTCATGCAATAAGCCACGCTAATGAACATGCCCCCCAGAGACTTCTAGGAAGAATTGAACCCGGAGAATTTATTGGCGAAGTGACATTATTTGACTCCGAAAGTAAAGCCAGCGCTTCAGTCAAGGCCATGAGAAACGCCTCAGCACTAAAAGTGACACCCGAATCATTCGAAGCCTTCTGTAAAAGCCATCCCGCTCAGGCCCTAGAATTTGTATCTTCACTTGCAAAAGGATTAGCTGGTCGATTGAGGGCCGCGAATGAGAAAGTGCTTTAGGGTTAATGCTATCAAAAGCATCATAAAAAAGAGATGTTTTTTACTGAACAAATAGAGCTATTGCAAAGCAGCGGCAATCTCGGAGCCGGGCTCCAGATTCTTTTCGCTCTAATCATTGCTCATGTCCTCTTCGATTATCCGTTACAGGGTGATTTCCTTGCAAAATATAAGAACCGTCATTGCAAGGGTGACGAAACAAACCCACCCCTGCTCTGGGTTCACTGCCTAACTGCTCATTCATTAATGCACGCCGGAGCGGTTTGGGCCATTACCGGATCTGTTATCATTGGACTCATTGAGCTGGTCCTACATTGGATTATCGATTTCCTAAAATGCGAAGGAATCACAAACATTCATAGTGACCAAGCACTTCATATATTGTGCAGAATCGGATACGTCATCGCAATGGCGCTCTGCTGTAATTCCGTCGAGCCTTAATCCTTTGCCCCCTTTGAGCCTCTTCCTTAAATTAGAGTAAAAAGAGCCAACAAAAATATCTTATGAAACTGAGTCTGATTATTCTCTTAGAACTTACAATTGCATCCATCATTTGCATTTCCTGCTCGAAGGATAAACCTGCCAACTCAGCAAAGAATGAAACCAATAAAGATACCGCCAAAGTAGCCCCGCCAGGAGCCATCATCGATGAGAAAGCCGCTGACGAATTTCCTTACAAAGATTTAGGATACGATAAGGGCCTTTTCACGAAGGGCGGAAAAGGTTTCACTGGAACAGCTGTTCAGCATCATTCTGACGGCAAATTAAAGAGCCGTTACCAGTTCGTGGATGGAATGCTCGACGGAATCATTGAGGAATGGTGGGAAAATGGACAACGCAGCACTTATAAACAATACAAAGAAAACATGCGCCACGGAATCACAACATATTGGGATGAAAAGGGCGTCCCAACTAAGCAGGTCCTCTACAAAGATGATGAAGAAGTTGAAGAAAAGGTAGGAGATCAGATCCCTAAAGATCTCGGCATTTAACGAGGCTATAGAGCCTCTTAATTAATCGGTTTGCACTTGCCCCACAAATATTTTCACTCATCCTATAAATTAATGAAGGTAACATTTAGCTACTTGTTGATTCTTTCCTGCATTGGGACAGAAAACTTGAAAGCTATTGAAACCTCGTCTGCCAAAAAGCCCAGTCACGCAGTCTTCGAAAAGAAAGTCCCTGAATCTCCCAGCGATCTCATTGCTATCGAAGAACAGGTCCGATCCGTTCTAAAAAACTCAAAGGCTGCGACCGTATGCATCCAAGGGAACGGGTCCGGGAGCGGAGTCATCATTTCTGAAGACGGGCTCGTCCTCACCGCTGGCCACGTGAGCGGTGAACCTGGAAAGAAAATTCATGTCGTTTTACAGGACGGCACAAAACTCAAAGCTAAGGCTCTGGGCCGTTCCGCCGCTGCAGATTCCGGGCTAATAAGAATCACTGAAAAAGGGAAGTATCCTTTCGTCGATGTCGCTCCACCAGCAACTGTTCATAAGGGTGACTGGATCTTTGCTGTTGGCCATCCCGGTGGATTTGACAAGGAACGCGGCCTTGTCCTGAGAGTGGGCAGAGTCATCCACAGAAGCACTGACACCATTCAAACTGACTGTAAATTAATAGGAGGAGATTCAGGAGGCCCTCTATTCGACATGCTAGGCCGCGTCGTTGGTATTCATAGTCGTGTTTCCAAAACGAATGAACAGAACTTCCACGTCACAGTGAGGGCCTTTAAGCGCGACTGGGACCGTATGCTTGCTAATAAAATAGTAACCATTGATGATTCTTTCGCCAAGATTGAGAGGAAAGGCGGTTTCCTCGGCATCAAAAGAATATCACACCCTAAGGGAGTTCTAATTACCGGAGTAATTGGCAACTCCCCCGCTGCAACTGCAAAATTAAGACCAGGTGATATCATTACCCACATCGATGAAGAAAAAATTGAAAGCCTGAACCTCTTCAGATACTTAATCAATCAGCACGGGCCTGGAGAAAAAGTCATCCTCAAAACAATTAAGCGTTGGGAAGGTGGCGATGATAAAATAGAAGTGACACTTGGAAATCGAGATAAATTCATTCCGCCTAAGAAAACGCCAGTTCCTCCAGAAGGTTAAATGCAAATGAAGCGACTAATTCAAATGAAAGTAGTAGCACTACTCCTTCCCTTGTTAGCAGTTTCAGAAGTTTCTGCTCAGGACTTCCTTGATGAATTACCTTCCAGCCGAAGACTCAACGGCAAATCAACAGTCCTCGCATTTGGTGACGCTGGAGTCTCTGCCAAAAGTTCAACACTGACAGTTCTAAGTAACGGGAAAGCCATTGCCCTCGCAACGGTACTTGACCTTGAAGGCCACGCAGTCACAAAGGCCAGTGAACTGGAAGGGATGGAAGAACTGTCTGCTCTTTCTTCTACAGGTGATGAAATAAATATAACTCTAATAAGTTCAGATCAGAAAACTGATCTGGCCCTCATGAAGGTTGATCCGGGGACAGGGATACCAGTCCAATGGGCTGACCCCAACAATGTACAGCAAGGAACTTGGGTAGGTTCTATGAATCATGAATCCGAAACATTGATGATAGGAGTCATTTCAGCAAAGCGAAGGAGCATCGAAGGCAGGTCCGGGGTCCTGGGAGTCTTATTGGATCCTAATGATGACCCTAAGGAACTTGGAGTTGCCGTCATGGATTTCGGACCGAATAGCCCGGCAAAAAAAGAAGGGATACGGCAAGGAGATTTAGTCATCCGTGTCGAAGGTAAAGAAATTAAATCACGCAAGGACATATCTGAGGAAATAAAGAAATTCGCACCAACCGAAGAGGTGCGACTAAAGATCCTTAGAGGAGAAGAAGGGATCCCTTTCAAGGTGACCTTGAACTACATGTCGAATGTCTTTGATATGCTTGATAGGAACCAGCGCATGAGCGGGCTCACTTCAAAGCGAAAGGCAGGGTTCTCGGATGTCCTTAAACATGAAATACCACTCAGCCCGATGGCCATGGGAGGACCGTTAATGAACCTCAAAGGTTTAGCGATTGGCGTAAATATCGCGCGCTCAGACAGAGTCACTACGTTTGCACTTCCTTCATCGTTAGTGAAAGAAATTGCCGATAAACTAAAATCTCAAAATCAAGGCAATAACTAAACGCTGTGCACATAACAGACATTATCGGGGAAAGTAAGCCCACTATCTCATTTGAATTTTTCCCACCGAAGACAGAGCAGTCCTCTCAGGCACTTTTCCAATGCATTAAGGAGCTGGAGGAACTGAAGCCCTCCTTCGTCAGCATCACTTATGGGGCCGGAGGCTCAACGAGAGAACTGACACATGAACTGGTACTACGCATCAAAGATTCAACTTCATTGACTCCAGTCCCTCATCTGACCTGCGTCAACCATACCGAAGAGGAAATATTTTCAATTTTAGAAAAATATGCCAAATATGAAATCTCCAATGTCCTGGCTTTGAGGGGAGATCCGCCTACGGGAGATGCTCCTCATGACAGGTCATTAGACGCTTTCCAATACGCATCTCATCTAGTTGGGTACATTCAAAAGTTCAAAGAGTCCGGACAGTGCAAAGATCCGAGAGGATTCGGGATAGGAGTTGCAGGATTTCCCGAAGGTCACCCGGAAACACCTAACAGAATCCTGGAAATGGATCACCTAAAACAAAAAATAGATTCTGGGGCCGACTACATCTGCACTCAGCTCTTCTTCGATAACCATGACTTTTACGACTTTCAAGAACGTTGCCAACTATCAGGCATCAACGTTCCCATCATTGCCGGCATCATGCCAGTCACCTCAGCCAAAGGATTACTCAGGATGGCAGAACTCGCGGCCGGGGCCCGAATCCCTGGCAAACTGCTAAAGGCCATTGATCGTTGCAACGGTGACACCGAATCCATTAAACGTGTAGGAATACAATACGCCACAGAACAGTGCTCTGACCTGTTAAATAATAGTATCGATGGGATCCATTTCTATACACTGAACAGGAGCGATGCCACTAAAGGAATCTTTCAATCCTTAGGCCTTCACCGTTAATAACCCATACTAGGCACCCATAAAATGGACTCACCACTAGTCGCCGCCATCGAAGCAGGAGGCACAAAGTTCGTTTGCGCCGTTGGCCATGGTCCAGAGGACATCGAGGAGGCAAGATTTCCTACTACGTCCCCAGAAAAAACAATATCAAGGTCCATCGAATTTTTTAATGAGGTCCAAGAACGCAAAGGAAAAGTAAAGGCTATCGGGATCGGAACCTTTGGCCCCGCTGACGTTAATCCAGAATCATCCACTTTCGGTTACATAAAAAACACACCGAAGGCGGACTGGTCAAATACGGACCTAGGGTCTCCAATAAAAGCAGCTCTGGATGACATCCCCCTGGCCTTCGAAACGGATGTCAATGCAGCTGCCTGGGGCGAAAGGCAATGGGGCGCCGCCAAGGACCTAAATGATTTCATTTACATTACAGTAGGCACAGGGATCGGAGGAGGAGCCGTCTCAAACGGAAAAATTGTGCATGGGATCTCTCACCCGGAGATGGGGCACCTAAGAATAAATAAAGACGATTCAGTTGACCCATTCGAAGGTTCTTGTCCATTTCATGGTGACTGCCTAGAAGGATTAGCCAGCGGAACAGCATTACAACAGCGCTGGTCTCAGGACCCATCAGAGCTATCGGTCGAGCATTTAGCATGGGAACTGGAATCCTCCTACCTAGCTGATGCAATAATCAATATCACACTCACTCTATCCCCTGAACGTTTCATTCTTGGGGGAGGAGTAATGGACCAGAAGCACCTCTTCCCAATGATTCGGGAACGTGTCACCTCGCGTTTAGCCAAATACATCGACGTTCCAGAACCTGAAAAATTCATTGTCCCGCCGGGACTAGGCGCGCAGGCCGGTGTCCTCGGGTCATTGGCATTGGCGCAGGACATGCTTAAATAAATTCACACAACTGACTCTTAACTCGTATCTCTTTTTCGCATTAGTAATGCTGGCCGGACAATTCACTCCGGGTCCAGACTTTCTTCTTGTCGTTAAAGTCTCACTCAATCACGGAAAGAAATCAGGTATATTCACTTCACTCGGCATCACGATCGGCTTAATCGTCCATTGTACCATTGCGATTGCAGGGCTTGCTTTTCTTTTCAACAGTTCACAACCTTTAGGTGAGACAATTAAATATGCAGGATCAATTTATCTGGCATACCTCTCTTTCCGGCTCTTTTACTCAACAAAAAAACACTCATCATCAGACCCATTCGAAAACAACAAGAACTCTAAAAGCTTAAGTAATGGTCTTGCCTTCTTGCAGGGTTTTCTAACAAATTTATTGAACCCTAAAGTTGTCATTTTTATCTCGGCAATGCTCAGTGGATTCATTAGTCCAGAATCTTCACTGCATGTTAAATTGACCTATGCAACAATCATCATTGTTCAGGGGTTCGTGTTTTGGGCCTTATTTTCTGTGGCTTTGCAGGCGCCTCCCATACGAAAGACCTTTCTAGCAAATCAAAAATCATTCAATATTATCTTCGCCGCTCTCCTCTTAGTAGTTGCCGTCAGGACTATTTATAGCGGCTAGCAAATCATTCTATCAGATCAAGGTTATCGAGAAGAAGGCCGGGGCCAGAACTCCCACTCTTGTCGTATGTCCCCTTAATTTTATTTGCCTTAATTCTCTTCAATAGCCTGAGCCTACGGCCCTGAGTCACTTTTGAATCTTCTCTTACTCCGGCTAATTCAAGATCATAAACGAGAGTCTGTCCGCCCTGAACCTGAGCTAATCCCTCATCCCCATAAGCTAGGTGAGGAGGTATGAAAAGCCTCCACTCAGAACCTACCCTCATTTTAACTAGGGCCTCTTTCCATCCTCCAATGACATCTGACATTCTAAACTCCGCAAGCTCATTATCATTAGAGGAATCATCGAGTAAAGTTCCTTCAATTGTCTTCATTTTGTACTTTACAGTTACAATGTCATGCACGCCCGGGAACGCTCCCTTCCCTTCCTTCATAATGGACGACTGCATGCCACTGCGATGCCTCCTTACTCCTTCCGCTAAGGCATTTTGTTTTAAGAAAGAAGCCCCTCTCATTGCTCTAGCCTCTGAGGAGTCCTCCTGAAGGCCGTCGGTCCAGAAAATGGGCTGATCCTTTAATTGCTCAGTTCCGTTTTTATTTTTTAACGAATAGCAGGAACACGTAACGAAAGTAAGTAAGCAGCACATTAACGGTGACAGGAGCTGAAAGGGTCTACATTGGACTTTCACTTGATGCACAAAAATAAGCGAATCTGCCTCTTTCTCAAATCCTGTCCATTCTCGAAATCGAAACACTTGTAAGTGACTGAACCTCAGATTTTTAAAAACTTTTCGTGAAAAAATTGCAAATTCGACACTTTCATTATTGAGAATTCTCAATATGCACGCTAATCTGCAAAATAAATCTAAGATATCTTCATTATTTATTCTTATTGAATATCAACAGCTGACACACTAAAACACTAAAAAACATGGCCAAAATAGTAATTATTGATGACGAACCGTCAGTCCTTCAATTAATGACCAAACTGTGCAGCGGACTAGGTCATGAAGTCTTTTCTCTCATGACCGGATCAGAGGGACTCCAAACAATCAGTAAGGAATCGCCAGATCTACTCATAGTTGATCTGAAAATCGGCGACATGAGTGGAATTGAGATCATTGAGCAATGCTCCAAAAATCATCCAGGAATGCCAATTATCATGGTCACTGGATTCGGAAGCGTTGAGACCGCCGTCGAAGCTATGCGCCAAGGCGCTTTTGATTACCTGACCAAACCATTCGAACTAGATGACTTGCAAAGGACACTTAACCGAGCGCTGAAGATTTCTTCCAAAGAATCCACACAAACTGACGAAACAAGAGTTGCTAAGATTAAGCCAAAAAGCCAACTCATAGGAAATAGCCCTGAAGTTAAGGAAATTCTCCGGGTCGTCGAAAAGATCGCCAACAATGATAGCCCCGCCCTACTAGAAGGAGAGTACGGATCAGGAAAACAAATAGTCGCACGAGCCATACATGATCGGAGCCGTCGCTGTGATGAACCTTTCAAAATTCTTCACTGTTCAGCGCTGCCCGAAGACCTTCTCGAAGCGGAACTGTTCGGCGGGGACGGGCGAGAAACGATATTCGCAAGGGCTCATGGAGGGACCGTTGTCTTGGAAGAAATTAACGTCCTTCCTGTCAGGCTACAGTCTCAACTTAATAGTTTCCTCGATGAGCTCGGCAACCTCAAGTTACATGGATCCGATAATGAGGGACCTGATTTCCGCCTAATTGCCACATCAACTGAACGTTTAGAGGAATGGGTAGATGAGAGAAAGTTCCGTGAAGATCTCTATTATCGGATATCAGTCATCCCTATCATGGTCCCTCCCCTAAGGAAGAGGAAAGAAGACATTGAATTACTTGCTAACCATTTCCTTCAGAACTACTCCAATCTTACCGGGTCCAAGAGAAAAGAAATAGACAAGTTTGCCATGAATTTTCTGACAAACTACAAATGGCCTCACAATGTTGGAGAGTTGCAAAATGCAATACAGAGGGCTTGCGCATTATCAGAGGATAAAAGAATCAGGCCCACTGACCTTCCACCCAAAATAACGAATAAGGTGGAAATTAATGACGATGAAAATGCAGCCATCAAACACCAGCTTCCGATAGGGTCAAAATTATCCGACTACATCAAGAAGCAGGAAAAAGTATTCATCCGAGAGACTCTAAAATACAATAACGGCTCAAGGGAAAAGACAGCAGGTATGCTTGGGGTCAGTATCGCGACCCTTTATAGGAAGATGGGCCTCAAAGTAGAGCGTGACAAATTGCTTAATTCATAGCTCAAGAGAACTCAATTAGCCCTGTCATCTTCTCAATTTTTCTGAGGAAAAATTTGAGGAGGCCAAGAATTCACAAAGAATAGAGGCAGCTCGGTTAGATCATTGCGAGATCCCCCAAAAAAAACTCGCGCAGACTTGTCTATCCGAACTGCCTCGATTCACCTCTGTGTGCCCGCCACTGCGGACCATATAGAAATATCATTTTAGCAAATTTAGGGCAAGATCAATTTTAGGAGAAAGACCAACCGTAAAACGCATGATTCGTTTATAATAAACGCAAAACAACTACAATAGTAGCACCGAGACTAACAAATAAGTATCAATTTAGGGGTGGATAAATGAGATCACTAACGCGGGAAAACAAAGAATTTAATCGAACCCCAAGATATCGCATAATGGTGGTGCCGACGGCGGGACTCGAACCCGCACTTGAACGATTTTAAGTCGTTTGCCTCTACCAATTGGGCTACGTCGGCTTTGATTCATACAAAAGCGGAATAATTTCTTTATTCAACGATTAAGAATCTCTGTAATGAATAGCGTTATAAACACTCTCAGGGTTTAATATTAATGGCAAATCAACTAATGAAAGTGATTTTCTATATTGGCTCAGCGCCTTTCTTACTGCCTGATAAACGCTCATCGAAAGGCAATAAGATACTGATGATGAAAATCTTACTGATGTTTCGTTATGATCCATTAAATTAAATCTGAGGTCTTCGGGCACTGCCCTCGAACCTAAAAGAAGTGAATCACTGAGTTCCTGAGCAGTTTCTCCCTCACCAAGAAAGAAATAATTCCGCAGACCATCTAAGAACGAAGCGCTCATCTCTGAGATCTGTACAGCCGGCCTCAGTTTGTCGGTAGATAATTGTAGAACATCGGCCCTGATCAGAAAAACCTCTCCAGTGAACGAGTCTACCTGAACCTCCGCAACGGCTGACCCGAAAGAAAACCCTCGAGAGCCTTCCACCGATCCTGACTCGTCCTCATCAACAACTTCAGTCCCCTCGCCCACCTTCACAGGGACAGCCGCTATGCCTCTCTTATAATGAGGAGCAGACTCATTAAATCGAACGATCTCTTCTTGTCTTTCCTTGTAAGACGAATCATCAATGAGTCGATACCACGATTCCTTAATGATTTTGTGATGAGCACAAAGCGCATCGTCATCTTGATTTTCATCATCCATGAAATGGATAAAATTAATCTCTCTAAGAGAATGAATTGATCCATTCATTTGCAAACTAATCTCTGCTATCAGCTCCTCAGAGATGAACAGACCAATAGCAATACCTTCCTTGTCCCCAATCAGGCTCGGAGGCCGGTTCGTTTTACACAAGGAACATGATATCCGGATCTGAGGACAGGAGTGAACCTCATCAAAGTAACTCATTAATGAGCTACTGAAAGAATCACTCATGCCGGCCGCTGATCCAGAATCCACATTCACATTACAATCTATCGATTTAATCAGCCCGGAAGGGTCATGCCTCAAAAGGATCCTAGCTTGGACCTGACCCGAACGTGCAGTGAGCATTTCCTTCGGGGCATTCGTGGGCCTAAACCGGACCAATCTTCCTGTCTTAAATGAACACAGAGAAGCGAGGCCCGCACAGATAAAAAGTTGGGAGAACCTCCCATCAATGCACTTAATTTCTCGTTCACAAGTGACCTCAACCTGTTCCTCATTGAGCCCCACTAAAGAAGCAATGCTATTTCTAAGAACTAACGAATCACACGACGCATCAACAGAAACACTAAGCCCGCCCGAGTCGACAACGTTCGCTTCTACACCACCCAATTCCTGCAGACAGACATGATCCGGAAATACAAAACTCTTATCAATTTCTTTCAATTCATCAGGCTCACCTTCGGAGGATTTTTCATTACGTAATTCCTGAGGATCCGAATGAAAAGAACTCAATTTTAGTGCCTCTTCAATCTCTAGAACTGGTGGCTTTGGCTTATAATCGACACGTACCAAATCCGCTCCAGCCTGGGCAATGGAAGCTCTTTCTGCCACAACAACAGCAACCAAATGGCCTATGAAAGCCGCTTCATCCTTCGCAAATAAGGGAATGTCTCCAAGACCACAAATTGCATTATTTTCGCCTAAAACATCAACCGAGGTGAGAACAGCATGGACTCCACTCAGTTGAGCCGCCTCTTCGAAATCTATAGAACAAATGCGAGCAGACTCGAACGGCGAAACCACGAAGGCCATTTCCAGTGGAGACTGCGATTTTTCCTTAGATTCCGACATCTTCTAATTATTTTTTCTCACAGTCAGTTCAGATTCCAGGTCAATGAATTGATATCTACTTGGCCCCTGTCCAAATTCACCAAGATGTTCATTAATGAACTTTAATAGCAGATTCTGTATTAATACTTTTTGAAAACCCTCTCCGATCTCGAGTGATCCTCCGATCCCGTCCCCCGAACTGATTACTGAACTGACCTGCTGCTCCAACTCTCTACTCCAAGGCCTTCCCTTGATGAGTTTTTCTGCACTCTCGAATCTTATAGGCAGGCCAGAACCTACATCGAACCATATACTGGAATTAGAAACTTTATTTTTTGAATCCAGTTCAACTAGGAATGACGCCCTGATGATCGAGTCTTTTTCATATGGCCCAGTCATGACTTGGTAATGTGAAGTAATTGTCTCTGAATTCTTCATCTCAGGAACTATCACCGCACTGATGAGTTCCT
Source organism: Verrucomicrobiales bacterium (assembly GCA_014239335.1). Classification (GTDB taxonomy): domain Bacteria; phylum Verrucomicrobiota; class Verrucomicrobiia; order Verrucomicrobiales; family DEV007; genus EC70. Next base: position 11,701 of record JAAZZC010000234.1, on the reverse strand, counting down.
GCTCACCCACAGTCGATAAAGTTTCTACGTATAATAGTTCTTCTAAACTCATCCTCCTTCGCTCATCCAAGCCATCAATGATCACTTCAGCGCCTAAGGACAATAAGACTGTGAAAATCCCTGAACTTGGCCCAGAGGTACTAAACTCCTCCCATATAGTGTAGCGGTTAACAAAATGCGTATCTCTGAAACCCTTACAAAAATCATCTATCAAGGGAAATTGAGTCTTCAGTCTCTCAGTAAATGAGCGCAGAGAAACGCAAGCGCCTATGGTCCAATACCCATCTTCAAATATTATTTCGCGCAACTCATCAATGCTCTCGAGAGATATAAAAACGGCCTCACCTGACTCAGATGTTTCGTCCTCTGTAAACAATCCTCCACCGACAAAACAAGAACCTTGCCGGAGGACATGGATTCTGATGGCTTCGAGAACGGTTCCGGGCCGATAAAAAAGCTCACCCTCAGAGCTCTTATAAGTTAATTTTTTGAGTCTCCCAACAGAAGACGGGACCGTCAAAAGGTGCTTTGTAGAAAGCTTCATTCCAGATTCATTCATCCTAAGAACAGAGGACAAATGATCAGAGAACAAACTGTACCCTTGCCCATCATCGAGACCTTCAAGACCAACACTGATCGTCCTGCTCAGTGAAACGCCCTTATCCTTTGAACTGTCTTTGACTTCCTTAAGCTTCACCCATAAGGAACTCTCATTAGGATCTTCGACACGAGAATCAATCACTACAAGCTCACGTTCTGCCATTGATATGAGACTCGTTCGAGAAGGCTTGATTAGACGGTGCACGGGGCCTGCGCAGGCATTAAAATCGATAAGAAAAAACAACAGCCCTACATGTCCTCGATGAACTAGACCATCACTAAGCTCAATGGACTGATTTTTAAGAAAATCAGCCAGACTCATCCTTAATGGAGTCCCTACAGCTCTATAGCTGAGCCCATTGATGGTTAATTGGAAATCTTCCTGCATTCAGATCATCTAAATTCGCAAGTCTATCTGCTTCACTCCAAGACTCAAGCCCTGTCCCTTAAATTAAGAGCCATCAGAGCCCTTATCTTTAAAGAGCCTAAGGAAAATTTCCTCCAGAGCAGAAGAATCCCCCCCCTCACGCAATTCATTGAGAGTCCCGAGGGCCACCAATTTTCCTTGGTCAATGATCCCTATCCGATCCGCGAGTTCTTCTGCCACATTTAGTAGATGCGTAGACATGAGGACCGTGACCCCTTGATCGCTACGTGCTCGGAGCTCCTCCTTAACTGCCTGAGCATGGAGTGGATCCAGTCCAACCATCGGCTCATCAATGACAAACACTTTTGGATCATGAACTAAGGCCGCGGCAATCGCCAAACGTTGACGCGTCCCATGGCTCAGCTCCTCAATAGGACAATGAGAAAAGGAATTAAGATCAAACTTTTGAAACAAATAAACGGTATTATCATTGAGCTTCGAACGATCAACCTCATAAAGGTCTCCAATGAATCTCATGAATTCTATAGATGTTAATTTATCATAGAACACAGCAACATCAGGAACATATCCCATGATTGACTTAGCCGCGATCGGGTCTGTCTGCATATCATAACCACCCACACTAACCGAACCTCGGTCAGGCCCGAGGAGCCCAGTGAGCGCCTTGATAGTCGTTGTCTTCCCTGCCCCGTTGGGCCCTAGGAAAGCAAATAGCTCTCCTTCCTTCACCTTAAGGTCTAGCCCATCAACGGCCACGTACTCACCATAGAGAACTGTTAAATCTTGAATATTTATCATTGGGAGATTTTTAAATACTGTGAATGAGAAAGAGTTTCTGAAAGAATCTGATAACCTAGAGACGTTGACATTTCTAGAAATTCTCCAGCCTCACTGAAGGTTAACTTTGTTTCCCCTGAGCCTGGCAACTCAAACCTAAGGAAATATACCGATGAACGTCGACCTGCAATGTTAGCCTTGCCCCACCTCGCATCGAAGGGCAGCGACGATACCTGAGAACTTTTCGGAGACATTCGTAAAACCTCAAAGAGCAATTTCATCTTTGCTATTTCCTCATTCTCTGGATCCTTGTCCGAATCGGCGAGAACTTCCCCGTCCTGAATAAGCAAGTAATGAAATTCGAAATTCTGTGGGTTGACGTTAATAGATAAGGTCATTTCAGGTTCTTTGAATTTCACAGTTAAACCTATCTTCTCAATTGATCTTGAAGGTGCAGGGCCAAGATCCAATGACCCCTTCCATTTGAGATCTTGCTTCTGAAAGTTCGGCGAATCGGCCTGACTACTAGCTATAAACCTTATCTTGGCCCTCTCATTTGAATCTCCATACTTTCGTGAAGTCACCATCACATCTCCGACCAGAGTACGGCCACGATAAACGAACGCATGAGTCACCTCTTCATTTTTAAGAAAAAGATCGAGCACATGGGAAGGGTCAACGCTCGCAAGCCGTTCATATTCTGGAAAATACACATTCCTAACGAGCCAAGTGGTCATGATGCCACAAAAGGCAAACACTCCGACAGTGAATAACCGAAAAATCATAATCAATTCTTATATAGCTTTGACATTTTAAATTTCCACAACCACAATCCGCTAAGAAATAATTAATGTCATTTGTTATTATACTGGCACTGGCAGGAATCATTTTCATCTCACTCGAAGTAATATTGCCGGGAATGATCATGGGAATCTTGGGTGTGATATTATGCTTCTCCTCTATTGTTACAGCATTTACTGCTGATGACCTGCCATCGGCCTTCCTCGGGTTCGGCGGAAGGTTCCTTCTGTCAACGATCATTCTGCTGGTCACCGTCATCAGCGTCGGAACCTGGCTCAAATACTTCGACAGATTGCCATTGGCAAAGGGACTAGTCCTCAAGTCATCGAGTGACGGAAAAATTGAAAGCCTCGATAACAAAGAAATTATAGGCACTACCGGACAAGCCGTCTCTGACCTGAAGCCTACCGGAAACGTCAAGATAGAGGGACTCCCTGACACCTGCTACGTGCACGCCGAGAATGGATTCATCGAAGCCGGATCAATCATTAAAATAATTCAAGTCGACGGAAGAAAAGTCACCGTGCGTCAGATAACAGCTTAAAATATAAATCTCTAAAAAGAATAAAAATGAATCAACTCATCACTGCAAACTTACTAGAATCAGGAAACTTTAAATTGATACTAGGCGGCATCGCGCTGGTAATCATCATTGCTATCGTTGCAATATTTGGTGGCTTCTTCAAGATATGGCTGAGGGCCAAGGTCTCAGGAGCTCCTGTTAGTTTCGGCACACTAATAGCTATGTGGTTAAGAAAAGTTCCAAACTCACTGATTGTTGATGGCCGGATCACTGCCTTCAAGGCAGGGCTGGACTATTCAACTGACAATCTCGAAGCCCATTACCTAGCAGGCGGCAATGTCGGTGACGTGGTACTCTCATTGGTCGCCGCTGATAAGGCTGGCATATCCCTCGATTTCGAAAGAGCCTGCGCCATTGATCTTGCTGTCAAAGGGACTGGAAAAACAGTCCTCGAAGCGGTCCGTACAAGCATCAATCCAGCAGTCATTGACTGCCCAAATCCAAGTTCCGGAAAAGATAAAATCGAAGCCGTTGCAAGGGACGGAATCTCATTAAGAGTCAGGACCCGAGTCACTGTGAGAACTAACTTGGACCGGTTTGTGGGAGGAGCCACTGAAGAGACCGTCATTGCCCGTGTCGGTGAAGGAATCGTGACCTCGATTGGATCAGCCGAATCACACAAACATGTCCTCGAAAACCCGGACAATATTTCTAAGCTAGTTCTTGAGAAGGGCGTTGACGCATCCACTGCTTTCGAAATACTTTCCATCGACATTGCTGATGTTGATGTGGGAGATAATATCGGCGCTAAACTCCAAACTGAGCAGGCCGAAGCTGATAAGCAGGTAGCTCAAGCCAAGGCTGAGGTCCGTCGCGCAGCGGCAGTCGCAAATGAACAGGAAATGCAGGCCAGGACCCAAGAGCAACGCGCCAAGGTCGTTGAGGCTGAAGCAGAAATTCCTATGGCCATCGCCGAATCGTTCCGTACCGGAAACTTAGGCATCATGGACTATACTAAATACAAGAACCTGATCTCTGATACAAAGATGCGAGAATCAATCGCCGGGGAAGAAGGCCTAAATGCAGGAGAGGATCCTAGCGTCTAATCATTCACAACTAATCAACCATAAAAAAGTACTGCCATGGAAGACGGACAGGGCCTCATAGTAATCGCGATATTAGTCATCACTTTTATCAATTGGCTCTCACAGACCCTCAAGCAAAAGGCAGCCAAGAAAGATGGTGAACTCGTTGATAAATCCAACGAGCGGGCTACTGCAGCTAAAAAAGAACCTCAGTACATTCACAATCAGGAGATTGCCAGAGAACCTTCCCCACAAAGGCCAGGCCCGGAGATGGGCGTCCGTGAATTCTTAGCAGCCCTGTCAGGGTCCGAGGCCCCTCAACAGCCCCAGCCAGTACCCGTAATCACTCATGAAAAAGAATTACAGGAACAGAGTAAAGTTCAAGAAATTCAACACGATACAGCAATCTCTGAATGGAAATCCCAACTGAGAACAAAGACTACAGGACTCAAAGATCCGAAACCTGTACCTACATTCACAATAAGCTCAGATAGAAAGTTCAAAAAAACACACCCTATCGCTCTAAAATTACGTCGCGAAGGAGGTGCTAAAGAAGCGATCATTCTTTCCGAAATCCTCGGCAAGCCGAAAGCATTTACGGATTAATAAAGTACTCCATGCATAAGAGCTCTCATCGCTGTTCTTTAAAGGACCGAACGCTCATTGTTCTTTTTGCGTCACTCTTATTAGCGTTACTAATATCAAATCATTCCTCATACGGAAAAGAACCTGACCCTATCCTCATTAGGATCGAGCCAACGGACGATATCAATGGTATCTTCAATGCGAACGAACCGCTGAGACTCGATGTTCATTTAGAAAACACAAAAGAGAAAGAACTCGAAACTCTTCTGACCTGTTCACTGACAACTGATGAAGACACCTTCATTTATTCGATGTCAGAAAAGCATCTTATAGCGGCAAGAGATAAATCCACTCGCAAGTTCAGATTCAACGTGAAGGATCCCGGATTTTACAAGGTCATTGTTAAATGTGCCTGGGAAGAGGGAAACTCGATTCAAATAATGCAAATCGGTTATGACCCCGAATCGGTACAACCACCGCTCACTAAAGAGCCCGATTTTGAGAGTTTCTGGAAAGAATCAATGACTGCCCTCAAACAAGTGGATCCACAATTCGAACTCATCCACAGTCCTGAAAAAAGCACCCCTTCATTGACGGTGTACGAAGTGAAAATGTGCAGCTTTAGAGGAACCAGAATCAGAGGATGGTACGAGGTCCCAAATAAAGAGGGACCATTCCCTGCTGCCCTCAGGTTACCCGGTTATGGTCAAAACATGAAACCAGTCGGAATCTTTAAGGACATTGCCTTACTCTCACTCAATCCCAGGGGCCACGGGAACAGCCAAGAAGATATTAAAGCCCAACCCAAAAACTATTGGATACGCGGACTCGATGATAAGGAACTCTATTATTACCGGGGCGCTTACATGGACTGTGTTCGGGGAATCGACTTTCTCTGTTCACGGAAAGAAATAAATAAGAGTAAAATTGCCGTGTTCGGAGGGAGTCAGGGGGGAGGACTGAGCTTCGCCACGGCGTCCCTGGACCAGCGAGTGAGCCTCTGCGCTCCGGTCGTTCCTTTCCTCGCTCACTGGAAAAAATACTTCAAGACCTCGGACTGGCCCGAGATGAACGAATGGGTCGAATCCAAAAAAGAGCGGACCTGGGAAAGGACACTCAAGACTCTGAGTTACTTTGATTCCATGAATCTGGCGACTCGGATCAAGTGCCCAGTCTTCATGGGAGTCGGCCTTCAGGATCCGGTCTGCCCTCCGGCCACAAACTTTGCCGCCTTAAATCATACCAAAGGACCCAAAAAATATCAGGTCTATGCCCGTGCCAATCATTCGCTCGGGCCCACTCATCAGGAACGGGTCCGCGATTGGATCAGGGAAAATTTCAACCCTTGAGAAGGGCCTATGGCCTTCACGATTTCCTTTGGCTCGTCATAAAACGCCCAACAAAGACGCCAAGAAGGGTCACAATAATGGCTGGACCCCAGGCTTGAGCCACAAACAATCCAATAGCAACGGCTACAAAGACCGCAATGCAGCCACAGGCCGAACCATCAATTCCAACAGCTGAACTCGATTGTCTACTTACCCTGCCCCCGCTTCGACTCACTGCCTTCACTGGTTGCTTCTGCTTGAGCTCTCCGCTGAAATGACTCAGGTAGGACGCTGTCACAAATTCTTCGGATTTTAGATAATTTTTTGCCTTCTTGAGAGCATCTTCAGGTGAAATTTTTTCTCTCTGGACTGGGGCCCCTCCTCTCCACTTTTCATAGGTTCCAATTCCCTCCCCTTCATCATAGAGGTACTGGATAAATTCTTTATATCCTAACTTCTCAGAACCATTAGTAATGACCCAGCATTCCTTCGCTCCAGACAAAGATTGGATCACCTCACCAACAGATTCAGAATTCCTGTTCACTGGTGAACCCCAGTCCAATTGAACTTCCCGACCAAGTTCTCTAGGAGCCTTGAATGGACTCTCAGTTCCAAACTCATTAGCCTCCAGCAATGCCCTCATTTTTTCGCAGGCATCTTCAGGACTAATAATCGAATTCTCTTTCCAGCCTTTGCCTTTCCAATGCTCAAAAGAATGGACTCTCTTCGCTGGTTCGTCTTCATTGATAGAGAGTGTCTGCCGGGTGTATCTGATTAATTCTCTCCTCCATGAATACTGCGAACCAGGTTTAAATACCCAGTAATTGTCTGCACTTTTAAGCTCCTCAATAATTGAATTAATGGATTCTTGAGAGACCTGCTTCACCCTACCATCGATTTCAAGAGTGCATCTCTGACCAGTCACCGTTGACTGCCTCTTGGTTGGAACTTTGACTCCCTCTTCAGTTCTTTTTTCAGGTTCAGGTTCAGGTTCAGGTTCCAATTTCACCTCAATTTCAATTGCAGTTTTATGTGATTCAGGAACCGGCACTTCCTCGGCCTCAGTCGATGCATCATCAGAAATAGCCCCTAACACATCCTCGGCCCCTGACGCAGTAAAGACGGCACGCTGGTACAAGGAATCAAATTCCACAAAATTCACTCCAGACTCAAAGACCTCACCAGCAGAGAGAGACTCAACCATTTTATCCTCAGAGGGCCTAAAGAGGACCGTAACATCAATCTCTTCTCCTTCAGGCTTACAAGTCACAGTGTAGCCACTGTTATAGGAAGAATCATGCCTCAAGCTGAACGTTCTAGTCGATGAGACAAATGAAAATCGGGCATTGAACTGATCTCCAACGAACCGCTCAAGGAGCTCAGCCCCAGCCGATCCTAGCATCCGATCCTCTTTGATCTTTTCCAGCGACTCAATTAATCCCTTCATCGAAATTAATGTTAATAAATCAGCTCAGCCCAAGCAACTCCCTAATCAATCAACCTTCGGTAAATCCGGCAATTCGATAAAATGTCCTTTAGCTTTGACTACCTGTAAAGGAGTAATCAAATCAAGGCCTTGCCGAGGCGTAGCATCGCTTTCGAAACCCGCAAAATAAAGCAAGGTCACTACTACTGTAGAACAAATGTACTCGTCCCCAAATTCGTTTATTTGCTCAGGCTTGAGGTTCTCGTTCCAAAGTGAAAACATACCCGAATAATCATAGCCAAAGAAATGCCCTGCCTTTTCCTGGCAACGAATCACTCCTTCCCTGATACGATCTTTATCAACGCGGTCCCACTTATCCAACCTCCACGCGTCCCAGTTGTGCGTGCGCAATGATTCAATGTCCTCGTCAAGGTTCGCTCCTTTCTGGCCCTGACTCGTGAAGAGAGCCTTCCTCCCAGGGACATTCGGATCATCAACTACAATCGCAAGGTGACCATATTTAAATAAACGGTAACCGATCACGGTCGCTTTCCCCTCAGCAAAGAGTTCGCGCCGCGCGCTCCACTTCTCCTTACGATAGCCGATAACGTCACCGACTCTGATATCATTGATAATCTCAGCCCATTTCTCATCAGAAATTTCTGTGTGCTTAGGAAAAGAACCAAAAAGAGTAAAGGCCATGACCGCAATGAAAGTCCCTAAGCTCATCCAAAACGTTCTCGACCATGGTCGTCGCCGAGTCGTCACTTTCTTTCTTGCCCAAAGAACCCACGCCGATAAGACCACCATCGCTAACGAGCTTAAGGTAAGAATATCGATTAGAAAAAGTGACCTTTCCCCATCAAAAGACTTCACTTGAGAAAATGCTCCAACATCTTCAGATTCAGCCTTGGAGGACGGACCATTTTTATTGACCTCCTCGACCCAGGACAGGACAGCCCATCCGTCCATGTCACGGAGCCAAATAAGATGAATTACCTCGTAACCAAGAATAATGGTAACGAGAAACACAAGTAGCCTAATAATGAATTTCACAGCGAAATTTTATCCCCTATCACTTATCAACTTCGTCTAATACAGAGGAAAAGGCGATTATAATTTAATTTGGCTTTTATAATAGACACTTTTACGTAGAAAACCCTACCATTAGCAAAATTATAACTTCCATGATAAGCAAAATACTCATTACTTTCACCGCATTGGCAATACTCCAATACAATTCACCTGCACAGCTAGGACCTGACGGGACCGGAACCGTTAATGGGTATCCGATAGGACCTAATGTTATACTCAAGGCTTCGAACCCCAAACTTCTAGCTGCCGGCTACTACCACACATTAGCAATCAGGGAAGACGGATTAATTGTTGCCAAAGGGTGGAACGATAACAATCAGTCCACTGTCCCAAAGAACATTGAAAAGGCAGAGTCCGTTTCTGGTGGTTACTATCACTCATTAGCTTCAATGGAAGACGGGTCAGTTGTCGCATGGGGAAGAAACAATTATGGACAGAGAGACGTTCCCGAAGGACTCGGATCAGTGACTTCAGTGAGCGCTGGGCATGGCTACAGCGCGGCCCTCAAAGATGACGGCACAATCGTTCTATGGGGAAGAAATAACTATGGACAAATTTCTCCTCCTGAAGCCTTATTAGAAGTGATTCAAATCGTAGCTGGTCGCGAACATTGCATAGCGCTCCAAAAAGACAATACCGTCATGGCATGGGGAAGGAATGACTCAAGACAGTCCAATGTGCCAGAAGGACTAGAGAACGTCACTCAAGTCGCTGCAGCCTATTATCATTCTCTTGCCCTTAAAGAGGACGGGACCGTCGTGGCATGGGGAAGTAACAAGTATGGGGAAACTGATGTCCCTGCAGGACTCAATGATGTCGTGGCTATTTCTGCCGGAGGATTTCACAGCATGGCTTTAAAGGATGACGGGACTGTCGTGGCGTGGGGAAGAAATATTTATGGACAAACTGATGTCCCAACCGATCTAAACGATGTCACATCAATAGTTTCAGGAACTGTTCATAATGCAGCATTAAAGGAAAATGGGATCATCGTTACCTGGGGAAGCAATGATTATGGGCAAGGTGACCCGATGCCAGGAATTAGCCCTGCCATACTTCGCGGAACAACTCTTACAGGAGCAAACCTCAGTGACTCTGAGCTTACAGGAGTGGACTTTGGCAATGGGACCGTCACAGCACTAAGTATCGGCGATTATCACACTCTCGCACTGAAGGCAGAAGGGACAGTCCGTGCCTGGGGTAGCAATGTCCAAGGTCAATGTGACGTTCCACAAGGACTCACTAACGTGGAAAATGTTTCCGCAGGCGACTTCCATTCTATGGCTCTACTGGCTAATGGAACGATCGTCGGTTGGGGCAATAATGAATATGGACAGAGCATGTCCCCTGCCGGACTCAATAACGTCATTGCCATTGATGCTGGGCACGGGAGGACAGTTGCCCTTAGGCAAGGAGGAACTGTCGTGGCATGGGGAAGAAACATTTACGGTGAAAGCAGCGTCCCATCAACACTTAGAGACGTGACCACTGTCTCGGCCGGCGGCTATCATACCGTCGCCTTGCGGGAGAACGGATCGATCGTGAACTGGGGAAGTAATGATTACGGGCAATCGCTCGTGCCGGCAGGGCTCGGGAAACTCATTGCCGCTGAAGCAGGCTACGAACATACTCTTGTCTTAAAAGAAAATGGCACGGTCGCGGCATGGGGTAATAATCTTCTAGGCCAATGCAATGTGCCGGCAGGGCTCAGTAACGTCATCGCCATTCAGGCAGCTGACTTCTATTCCATGGCACTAAAGAGTGACGGGACAGTTGTTTGTTGGGGAGGGAGCAACCAGTACGGGGAGACGACGGTCCCGGCGGGACTCATGGACGTTGTTGCGATTACCGGAATGTACTATCATAGCGGAGCCATCAAGAGTGATGGGACCATAGTCTTATGGGGAGCAGATATTGACGGTCAGGTCAGTGTTCCGGAAAACTTAACTTCCACTAGCCTCGCAAGGGCCAACCTGAGCGGAGCCAATCTGACCAGTTCCAATTTGGCGGGAGCGAACCTGACGAACGCGAACTTGTCCGGCGCTGATCTCACCAATGCGAACCTCTCAGGCGCTGACCTGACTGGAGCCGACTTCACTGGCACGCTGATCAGCGGAACTAACCTCATCGGCGCGATCGGGGCTGACCTCACTGGTGCCATATTAGATAAGCCAGTAGAATTTACAATTTCAACCAGCATCGTGCGTCTGCCCTCAGGCAAGGCTGATAAGATAAAAATAGTATTTCCTACCGAAACATCAAAGAATTACGCTATTCAGAGCTCATCTGATCTGGGATCCTGGCGCTCAATCGAATCTAACATTCAAGGGAACGGACAAATGATCGAAAGGTCCTTTGATCTTGGTGACTCAAATCATTTCTTCAGAGCCATCAAAAACTAAACCGGTAAAAACTCTTCCCTTACTTTTTGGGACTACCGCCTACGGTCTCTGTGAACACACCATGCCCACAGTCTAGGCGTTCAGTCACGCTTATCGGAGCACCCCAGGACCAGTACCTCCAATAATTACCTATCTCATCATTACGATCATAACTGAAAGTAATATAATGATTCTTTAGTCTCTTATAGCCTGCATGTCCCAATTTCGTTAGGTAAGGGTCCAGCCTGATCCAACCATTTTTGGGCAAGTAAACTTCTGCCCATGAATGTTTCGGGGTATCAGATCTAGCAAAAGGAGCAGCTATGACTCCTCTAATATGACGCGCGGGTAGACCCCTCACACGACACAATGTGACTAGGACGTCCGTGAAATCAGTGCAGTCGCCTCCTCCTAACTCTAGAGCAAGGTCAGCGCCTCGAGCCTCATTAACGAATCCGTGCGTCTTAAGGTTCTCCAAGGTCCCACTGAAAAGTGACTGCAATAAGCGTTCACCCGATTCTTTCTTCGGAGCCGATACCTTGGCCAAGCTAATGATGGATGGGGAGCTTTTCTCCAAGAACTTCTCTTCCTTGAGGTAAGGCTCCAACCCTTCGGACCCTGTCTTCTTATCTTTAAATCGTTGAGAGAAATCATAAGGGGAAAGCTCGATAGTGAGTATGCATCCGAGCTCAATTTTCGGCTTCGGTTTATC
>JAAZZC010000182.1 GCA_014239335.1 Verrucomicrobiales bacterium | reverse complement strand
CTGAAATTGCTAGGCTCATTCATCCTAGAGTTCTGGTAATTGATCCTTCACCGTCCCCTGAAATCATCGTTCCGAAAGGGACCGGAGGCAAACCCGGGAAGATCCCCAGTTTTAGTCCACACCAGGCATTGTCAGAAACAAAGAGGGCGGGCCTTAGGGCTGGAGACATCAACACTTACATTAGCAAGCAAGCAAAAAAACATGAGGCTCATGTACTCCCAGTAAAAGAATTAGGGAATGTACAGGAAAGAGCCTTCAATGAAATTGATCGGCACAACCAACAACTATTGGATAAGAGTGCAGAAACCAGAAGACGTTACTTTTCCAAACTAGATACTTCTTCAATAGAAAAGTTTCAGACCAGTATTGAGCCCTATAGAAAAAAATTTGCATCCGAGGTTATTGGTCAATTTGATGATGAGCTTATTCCCTCCAATCCAAGAACTAGACTGATTAGTGAAACAGAGAAAGTTCTTACATACGAAGTGGTATTGGATGTTTTTGGAGGCGATAAGGGGCTCTTCGCTTATGGCATACTTGTTATTCCTAAAGGCATTGCCAAAGGAGAAAAAAGACCGGTGGTAGTTTGTCAGCATGGGCTAGAAGGCCGCCCCCAATCCACGATAGGAGAAAAGGATCATCATTATTATAAGGCTTTCACAACTGAGCTTGCCGAGCTCGGTTTTGTAACTTTTGCACCTCAAAACATATACATTTTTCAAGATAGGTTTCGTGCCCTGCAATTCAAGGCTAATGCAATAGGAAAAACACTCTTTTCTTTGATGGTACCTCAACATCAACAAATCACTGACTGGCTAGGTTCGCTTGAATTCGTAGACAAGGAACGAATTGGTTTTTACGGTCTCTCATATGGAGGTAAATCCGCTATGCGAATTCCCCCCCTAGTTTCAAATTATTGTCTCTCAATATGTTCAGCTGACTTCAATGAGTGGGTCTGGAAAAATGCATCAACCAGATCCAGATACAGTTATGTGTGGACCGGTGAATATGAAATCTTCGAATGGGATTTAGGCAGTACCTTTAATTATGCTGAGATGGCTGCACTGATCGCTCCTCGGCCATTTATGGTTGAGCGTGGGCACTTTGATGGAGTTGCCCCGGACGAGACTGTCGCTTACGAATTTGCGAAGGTCAGAAATCTTTATTCTGCAAAACTTGGTATCGGCAATAAAACAAAAATTGAGTGGTTCGTTGGCCCACATACAATCAACGGAAAAGGAACATTTTCATTCCTTCGTCAGCATTTGAATTGGCCAGAAAAATAAGGATTAATCGATAAAAATTACCTTATTCCTACGCCTTACATAGTTGCCTCCTGGAAGATTAATCTTGGCAGTTGATTTGTCTTTAATTAAAGACCTCACCAATTCCACTTCTGCAAATCCTACTCCTGGCAAATTTGCCTTTCTCAACCAATACAATATGGCTCGTGCCTGTAACGCACTATTTAGTTTATTTAGTTTTAGTAAAGGCAGTTCATTTTTATTAATCCAAGAAAATTCAGAAGATAAGATAATCCCTTCAATCATATCCGATTCACGCATGGACACTTCAGCGGCTCGTGAAACTGCCTTCGTTATATCGCGTTGGAATATTTTTCTGAGACTAGGAATAAGGGTGTTCCGTACCCTATTACGCAAAAACTCATTGCTACGATTACTTGTATCTTCTCGGTAACGAATACTGTTCGCTTTTACATAATCATTAATGTCACTCTGCCAGACAGGCAGAAGTGGTCTCAATAGCTCGACACTCACTCCATTCGATACAATCTTCGATTCACTTCGTATACCAGTCAATCGCCCTGATCCACGAAACAAATTCATCAGTACAGTCTCAACATGGTCATCGGCATGGTGCGCTAATATAACACGCTTGCAGCGCCACTTCCTAGAAATCTGCGCAAAGAACCTTAACCTTTCGTCCCTGGCAGTTGTCTCAATTGAACGCTTTCTCTGCTCAGATATTTTGCGAACGTCTTTCTTCTCAGATTCAAATTTAAAATCATAACTCTGAGCAAGATTACGAACGAATCTTGCATCCAAACCTGAATCTCTACCCCTCAATGAATGATTGAGATGACAGACAATAATATCTCTACAGCGGATCTCAAATTTAAGCCAGTGCAGTAGTGCGACTGAATCGCGTCCTCCGGAAACGCCCACGAGATAACGTTTGCGATTGCTGATACCAGCAGTTGCAGGGCTTGGGAAACTCACACTTCAGTCACTGCCATGAAAGGCATTCCTTTAGGCCATGGCCTGATAAATGGGCTCGGCTCCTTCAACTCCAACAAGTTTCTGGTCCAAGCCATTATAAAAATAACTCAAATTATTTTGGTCAAGACCCATCAAGTTAAGGACTGTCGCATGAAGGTTCCTCACGTGGTACGGGTTCTCAACTGCCTTACTTCCTAACTCATCAGTTGTTCCTACGCTGACACCTCCCTTAATGCCTCCACCTGCCATCCACATGGTAAAACCGAAAGCATTATGATCACGGCCCGTTCCTTTTGCATATTCTGCAGTTGGTTGACGTCCAAACTCACCACCCCAAACCACTAAAGTTTCTTCTAAGAGGCCCCTCTGCTTCAAATCTTTTAGAAGACCAGCAATTGGCTTATCTGTTCGGCCGCAATGATAATCATGGTTCTTCTTAAGGTCCCCATGCGCGTCCCAGTTCGAATCATTATGAGCTCCACCAGAATATACCTGTATGAATCTAACGCCACGCTCCACTAATCTTCTTGATAGAATGCACTTACGGGCAAAGTCATCAGTCCTCGAACCATCAAGACCATATAAGTCTTTCACATGTTGAGGCTCAGCGTCCACATCTATGGCCTCTGGCGCGGTAGACTGCATATTGTAAGCAAGCTCATAACTGGCAATACGAGCACTAAGATCAGAATTATCCTCCCGACCTGAGAGATGTTGCGAATTTAATTGATTTAAAGATGTAATGACTTTCCTCTGCTCAATCGCATCCATTCCTTTAGAATGTTTAAGATTGAGAATTGGGTCTCCCGTAGGACGGAACACTGTACCTTGGTACGAGGCTGGCATGTATCCAGAAGTCCAATTCTTTGCACCGGAAATAGGCCCGCCAGTGTGATCGAGCATCACTACATAGCCTGGTAAATTCTGATTCACAGATCCGAGTCCGTAATTCACCCAAGATCCTAGTGAAGGTTTACCACTAATTAAAGATCCACTATTCATCATGAGCATGGCAGATCCATGAATTGGTGAATCGGCAGTCATTGAATGAACAAAAGCCATATCATCAACGCAGGTTCCAACATGAGGGAAAAGCTCTGACACCATTTTCCCACATTGTCCGTAAGGTTTGAAGGACCACTTTGGACCAACTACCCTACCTTTGTTCTTTTTGCCACCTCGACCATGGGTCTTCACATCAATTGTTTGTCCATCCAAAGGGTAAAGTTTTGGTTTGTGATCAAAAGTGTCCATGTGACTAGGCCCGCCATACATAAAAAGAAATATGACTGATTTTGCCTTTGCTGGCATCATCTGAGGCTTAGGATAAAGAGGATTCCCTCCAGCTGCATTTGCTGAGCCTTTGAAAAATCCATCATTGGCAAGCATTCCTGTGAGAGCCATTGATGTGAACCCTCCGCCAACAGTGTGCATGAATTCTCGGCGATGAGTTTGTCCGCAGAATGTATTACGTGGTAATTTCATGGTCTGTTCTTTCTTTTATAGGATATAAATTAATTGCATCGGTTCTTAATCAACAAATATAAACTCATTCATGTTCAGTGCCACTAGACAAAATCTCTGGAGTGCATTCTGATCATCCAAGCCATGCTCATCTTTAAGAGTTTTGATCATTTGTTCTGCAATTTCTAGTGACTTTGGATTGGCAGGTTTAGAAGTAATGATCTCCAGCCCCCTCTTGATACGAGCACTCATGTCTCCGTTGACCTCTTCTTCTAGCCGCTTTGCAAAAATAGCAGCCTTCTCATTAACAAAGTTGCTGTTAATCATATTTAATGCCTGCGTTGCTACCGTAGTTGTGAACCTTTGTGGACAAGGTGCATCAGTGTCAGCAAAATCAAATCCTGTAAGCATCGGATCCTTAAGTGAACGCTTAATCTTAATGTAAACTGCTCTGCGGTTCTGTTCTTCTAATGGAGAGTTTCCCCACTTCCCACCCTTTGTTGATGATGTGGCTAGGACGGCTTCGTCCAGTTTAGAATAGAAACTTTCGCCGCCCATTTTGAGATTCAATTGGCCCGTGACTGCTAAAATATTATCACGAATTTCCTCGGCACTCATTCGTCGCATATTGAATCTCCACACGAGATTATTTTGAGGATCCTTTGCGAGAGCTTCTTTTTGTGCTCTTGAAGACATTTGGTAAGTTTTCGACAACATTATCATGCGTTGCAGTTCCTTAACGCTCCATTTTCTTCTCACAAATTCAGTGGCCATCCAGTCCAGTAACTCAGGGTGAGTAGCCTCAACACCGAGATATCCAAAGTCACTAGGGCTCGATGAAATACCTTTACCAAAATGATTTTGCCAAACCCTATTTACTGCGACACGGGAAGTGCGCGGGTTTGCAGGCTCAGTAATCCATTGTGCAAGGACCTTTCTACGACCTGTTGTTTTCTGACCTGATTTTGGTGCAGGAATGGTCGGTTTAGTTCCACCAAGAATAGGAGGGAAGGCAGGATCAACAGGATCACCTTTAACATTAGCATTGCCCCTGTAATGAACATGCATCTGCTCTGCATTAGTTCCAAATTCTTTGACTACCATTGCTTGCATCGGCCCACTAGACTTGGGCGCTTTAAGCTTTTTTAAATCGTTAACGAATTGACTATAGGTACTGATCTGGTCCTCACTAAAAACTTCTTTTCCTCTGCCTCTGATCAAATCCGCAATATTCATCGGTGATTTAGGTGCATCGACTGCCTGAAGACTCATATCGAAGAATTGTCCTCCGCCATTATTCTTCACATGAACCGACACTACGTTCCGGCCCGTCTGCAAAGCCGACGCCGCTTTTTGATCCAATGGCACTTCGATATACTTAGCAACAAAACCAGTACGCTTAGCTATTTGTTGACCATTTAGATAAATCTCAACGTCCTCATCGTGGTAAACCTGCATTTCCAATGCTTTCGGAACGACTGTCAGTTGAAAACTTGTCTGCAACCAAATATTTGCTGTATTCCATGGAGTTTTCCCTTTTTCATTAGGAACTGAGCCTCCGAAAGGTGCTATTCCCGATTTCCATTTCGCCTCCTGAGCCCTGAATCCGACAGCCGACCAATCAGGAGCTGGTTTTTCTGTAGTGTAATGCCAGCGCTGGTCACGTTTACGATGATTAGCAACAAGAACATTGTCTGACAACCCAGTCAGATTCTTTTCTAATTCTTTGGCCAGCTTTGCATCCAGCTTTGCAAATCGGTTAGTGGCAATTTTTTCAATAGCTGCTATGCGGTTTTTTAGATCAGTTGTTTTGTCCTGGCGAAGCTTTTCCTGCTCCTTTCTTTTTTGTGGATCACCTACCTGATTCAAATCAACGACAACTCCACGCCCTTTGTCATTGTTCGTAACCCCATTAAAAAATGCAACAAAGCTATAATAGTCTTTCTGCTTGATCGGATCTATTTTGTGATCATGACAACGGGCACAACCTATAGTCATTCCAAGGAATCCTTCTGAAGTGACCCTAACAATATCATCCAGAACATCATACCTGTGCTGTAATCGATCAACAGGTTCATCGTCCCACTGCATGAGTCGAAAGAAACCTGTCGCTATCATTGATTCATGGTCCATATCATCCAATTCATCGCCGGCAAGCTGCTCCGTGAT
>JAAZZC010000233.1 GCA_014239335.1 Verrucomicrobiales bacterium | reverse complement strand
ATGGTGGATTCCCTCCACTGCCCGCCGAGGAATACGCCTTCGCCGAAGTGCTGTCCTGCGCGTATGGTTTGAGCTTTAACTTGGCCAACGTCAATGCCTTCAACATGACTGATTAATAAGCCTTCAACGCAAACAAACATGGAGCCTGCGATGTCTTCCTGTTTGTAGAGGACCTCACCCTCTCCGAGTGTCCTTTTAGACATTTTTTCAAGCAAAGAATTAAATTCTTCCGCTTCTAGGGACCTGAAAAGTTCAGTCCTTGTCAGTAATTGGTACAAGTCATTGTCCAGAGAAGCGTCGAGGGATCTTTTTTCACGTTTCGATAGGAAAACCTCTTGTTTGGCATGAGCAGGTACGATTCCGGAATGCATTAAATGATCAAGGACTGTGTTATTTACCAAATGCATTGATTCGTTTGGAGAAATGAATTTTGGGAGGATGAAGTAACGAATCTCGTAAATCATTCCTTCGAGCGTGGAAGCCTTCATTCGTACTTCAGGTTCAGGTTCGATGAGGACACCCTCATGCTCGCACGCGGCGCGAATGCCTGCAGTGAGAACTCTCGTGGCTCTTTCGGAACTCACATCAAAATCCAAGGTAAACTCCACTTCCATTCTGAAGTGTGGATTTGGCTTCATGTAGTTGGTTACAATAGTGTCTCCTAACTTACTGTTAGGGACTACGACCATATTATTTTTTGTGGTTCTTAGGCGAGTTGTCCTCCAGTTCGTTTCTATGATTTCAGCAATGATGTGGGTTTCTACACGGTTCTGGTGAACCATGATCCAGTCGCCAATTTTAAAGGGCTGGTCCACGTGTATAGCGAGGCCCATGAACAGGTCCAAAATAATTGTCCTTAGGGCAAGACCGATGACGATGCTAACGGCTCCTGAAGCGGCTAATATTTTTGTGGTGTCTTTATCAAAGACCGTTGACGCTATGATCAGTGCAGTGATTGAGAATAGCACGATGGCTGTGACGTCTTTGGGTAGGCGAGGGACTCGGCGGTCAGAGATTCGGCCAATGAATCCATCCCAAAAGAAGACGTTAATGAGTCTGTTAAGGAAAAAAGTTGAAGAAATCCAGGCGCCAATTTGTATGCCGTAGGAGAAAATCGATTTAGTTACAAATTGTCCATTTTCTAAAAAATCTTGATAGATATCCTCCCGGTTTAAGAGCGTAACTAAAAACGCAACAAAAACCGCTGCTGGTAACCAGATGCGACTAATTGTTTTCACGATCCCCCCAATTTCTTAAAAGCTAGGGTTTTAAGTCTTTTTATTTTACCAAAAACTTATCAATTAGTTAACAGACCAAGGTATTTAAGGTAATCAAACTATTTCAGATCGATTGTTAACTTATTTGTTATAAGTGAATGGGGCGGAATTTCTTTATTTCGGGTAGCTGATATCTTCAATTATTTGTTAAGTATAGATTTCCCCGAACTTAACAAAATCATCATAATAAGATCACAGTGCTTATTTATACGTTATATGCATAAATAAAAAAATTACGCCAAGGTAGTTAGTTAAGGCGCGCAATTAGGCTCAATTGCTCTAACTGATGTATGAATAGTTTACTTTAGAATGGGGAACGCGATGGCTTTGCCCCTTAACCGAGGATCGTGCACGGCCTCCAGTCCTTTACCTGTATTGCCAATTGCTTGAGTGGCCCCGCCATAACCGCCAATGTATATTTGGTGTCCCATTTGTTTTAATGAATCAATAATTCTCTGGCCTGCGGTGCTTTCAATTCTGATTTGGTTTGGCTGCCATTGATGATGGAACCGTGGTTTCATTAGTGCTTCACGTATAGAGAGATTATGATCGAGAGTGTGAATGAGAGTAAGTAAGGTTTGGCTTATGATGGTTGGTCCGCCAGCGGCCCCGACCGAGAGAATCGGTTTATGACCTTTTAATACTATTGTTGGGCTCATGCTTGAGAGAGGTCTTTTGCCTGGGGCAACGGCATTCGCTTCATTGCCAATCAATCCGAAAGCGTTAGGAGTTCCCGGTGAGATGGAGAAATCATCCATTTCATTATTCATAATGACACCAGTGCCAGGGATAATAACCTTTGATCCGAATGATGTGTTGATCGTTGCGGTAATGGCTACCCAGTTCCCTTCATTGTCACTGCAGCTGAAGTGAGTGGTGTGTTTATTAAAGAAATGTTCAGTGGATCCTGGTGGGGTTCCGTGGCTTTTGACTTTTCCAGCTTTCTTAGGATTAATTTTCTTTGCCAAACTCTTCGCGTATTTCTTGGAAACTAACCCTAGAGGAATCTTAGAAAATGAGGGGTCACCTAGCCAGTGAGCCCGGTCAGCGAAAGCGAGTTTCATTGCTTCGGTTATTAGATGATAAAACTTAGGTGAGTCTGAATCAATTTTATTCATTTCGAAGTGTTCCAGAATGTTTAAGATTTGAGCTACGTGAGTTCCTCCTGAGCTCGGAGGTGGCATTCCGACTATGGTAAATTCTCTGTACGTTGTTTTTATCGGTGAGGGAGAGGTTATGTGGTATTTTTCAAAGTCTCCAGACCTCATGATGCCTCCGTTCTTCTTCATCCATTCTTCTGTCTTTTTCGAAAAGTGCCCATTGTAGAACCAGTCGGTACCGTGCTGTGCTATTTTATTATAAGTTTCAGCGAGATCTTTCTGAATAAGGATCGAGCCGGCTTTGATTGGCTCTCCTTTGCCATTTGAGAAAATTTTTGCTGTGTCAGGATATTTTTGTATCTGTTTGAAGTTGCTTTTGACTCTGTTGGCGAAAGAGGCCGGGACCTTGAATCCATTGCGAGCAATGCTGGAAGCGTTTTTCAGGTGTTTTTTGAAACTTATTTTGCCATGTTTTTTGCATAGTTCTGAATAAGCCATGAGTGAACCAGGGACTGCAATGGCCAGGGCTCCGGTTTGGCTGAGGCCAGTCTGGGCAAGCCCATCACGTATGAACATGTCTCTGTGGGATTTTTCTGGTGCAGTTTCGCGTCCATTAATGGTGAAGAGTTCACCGCTTGCCTTTCTTGCAACTATAAAGCAACCGCCACCGATGCCTGAGTTATACCCATTCACAACGCCAAGAGTTAATGCTGCAGCTACTGACGCGTCGAAAGCATTGCCTCCATTTCTCAATGCTTGAACTGCTGCGTCAGTGGCAATGGGATCGACAGTTGCTATTGCTGAGCCTCTTAATTTTATGTCGGCTCTGACTGAGCTTGCAAAAAAGAATAGGAATGCCAGCCAAAGGTTAAAAGTTGGTAGATCTGTTGTTCTTGGCATCTTCTTCTAATATAATGATATTCAACTTTCGTTTGTTAAGATTTATTTATAATTGAGAGTCTCAAGTATTAAGATGTTTTAATCTTAAACATAGTCAAATTGCAGGATACTTGTTTGCATTTTGAAGTTAAAGATTGATTGTGAATTAGCTTTCATAACTAGCCCCACAGCGGTGGTCCTATCTTCAATTGCAGGACGAAGGCACCCCCAAATAACTTATCTAAATCCCATGAAATCAATCTTATTAAAATTAGTAACTCTCATTACCGTTTTTGGTTCTTTTTCGTTGTCGGTACATGCTCAGATCCCAGACCCTGCCTTTTATTTTGACTTCGAAGGTGATTCTGGAGACACCGTTGTCGATAAAGGGATTAATGGTAATGATGGAATAGTTACAAGGCCAGGACAAACAACTCTAGGTGATGAAGGCGCTCCTGGAGGATCGACGCCTGCGACTGGGGCAAGTTTTTCAGATGGTTTGATCGAGGTGTCCACCATTGATGTGTCATCAATAGTTTCTCAAGATGGGAGCTATACTCTTTCAGCTTGGCTTAAGCCGACAGATTTGAATGGAGATAAGTTTTTCTTTGGTCAGACGAGTCAGGGCATTCATAACGGAATACGTAATGGTGGTTTTTTGCATCAGGCACATTGGGGAGCTGATACGAACGGCGCCACAAATCTTAATAATTATTTAAATAATGATGATGATGGTTGGATTCATGCGGCTTGGACTTATGACGGAGCATCTGACACAGGAAAGATATACCTTGATGGAAATATTGACTGGGAAGGAAACAAGAACCCTCCTAATGGAAGCGGTAATTTAATCATTGGTGGCCGCGATGGCGGTGGTTATGGTTACGTTGGATTGGCTGATGATATAGCAATGTGGGATGAAGTATTGAGTGATGGCGCGATCGAAGAATTGGCCAATGGGGCGAGCCCGAGCGGGGCATCACAAGAAGATGATGATGAGGATGGGTTGCCTGATTCTTATGAGGAGAGGCTCGTTGATAATTTAGAGGACCTTAACGGCAACGGGGTAGGTCCGGGCCCTGGTTCAGGAACAGGAGACTTTGATGGTGACGGGTTGACTGACCTTGATGAGTACGAAGAGACCAGAACAAATCCGATTAAGAAGGACACGGACGAGGACGGGCTCAGTGATGGTGTTGAAACCAATACCGGTGAATGGGTGAGTATTAATTCGACTGGAACTGATCCTTTGAATGCGGATTCAGACAACGATAATTTACTGGATGGAGTGGAGAATCCAGATCTTCCATACAGTGAAGATGATCCTGAAGATCAGCCAGGTTCGGACCCTAATATCGCAGATACGGACGGTGACGGTTCTCCGGATGGAAGAGAGATTGTCCTTGAAACAAACCCTACAGTTGAAGATCAACCTGACATTGAAGGATATGTGAACAGTTTCGATGGTTATCCGGATGGGACTACTGATCTTGGAGATGGTACTTTGATGGCAGGTGCTTCTGCAAGTGTTGTAGACGGTCGGTTGCAACTTACCATTGATAATCAGGGATTAGGATATGCAAGCTTCTCTATACCGGCGATTGAAGGCTCATCGAAGGGATTTAGGATGTCATTTGACTACGAGTTAAATGACAGTCCTGGCGCTAATGATCCGGCTGATGGGTTTTCCATCAATTATGGTGATGCGACCCTAGGAGAATTGGGTGGAGCAGAAGAGGGAATGTCAAGGCCCGATAATGGAGGAGTCATTCCGGGCGTGACTGAGAATATATCTTTTGAAGTCGATACTTGGCGCAACGGGGACGCTGAGCAGGGGCTTAACATTTCGGGTGTAGGACAAAGTAACGACCTTGGCCAATTGGCCTTCGAGAATGGAATTATTCTCGAGGACGGATCTCGCAAAGAGGGTACCATTGAAATTTCTTGGAACCCACAGCTCGGAGCTTCTTTTAAAACGACAGGCATGACTACGAATGCGGATTTTGTTGATGTGGATACTGCAAAATTCACTGCTGATGATGGCCACAATTTCATTTTCTCTGCTCGTGTGGGGGGCGCTAATCAGGATCTATTCATAGATAATCTAGTTATTGAAGTGGGAATTTTTGATGGTGATGATGATGGGGACGCAATTCCAGATTTCTATGAAAACGAAATTGCAGGTAATCTTACCGATCTTAATGGTAATGAGGCGGGACCAGGACCAGGAGCGGGGACCGGAGACTTTGACGGGGACGGGCTAACGGACCTCGATGAGTACGAAGAGACTAGGACCAATCCGACTAAGGTGGATACTGATGGTGATGATCTCAATGATGGCGTTGAGACGAATACCGGAACCTATGTGAGTGCAACGAACACCGGAACTGATCCGAATAAGGCAGACTCGGACAAGGACGGGCTCGTTGATGGAGTTGAAACAAATACTGGCACTTTTGTTGATGAGGAGAACACTGGAACGGACCCAAACGAGTCTGACACTGACGGTGATGATTATGGAGACGGGGCCGAAGTGGCTGGCGGAACAGATCCACTTGATCCGAACAGTAAGGGAGCACTACCTGCTCCATTCATTTACTTGGATTTTGAGGATAGTTCTAATGACCTGAGTGGTAATGGCTATAATGGAGAAGTTGATGGTGCCGTGAGTTTTGACGTTGAGGGAGCTGACGGTGGTCCTTCTCCAACGACTGGAGCCAACTTCACTGGAGGTCATCTTGATTTCTTTGACGTCGATATGAATTCAATGATTCGTGATTTTGAGGACGGCAGTTACACTTTTGCATGCTGGATGAAGCCGATCGGTTCTGCTGGTGGGGAGGGTTTCATGTGGGGCCAGACTAATCAGGGAATTCATAACGGGATCCGTAACGGAGGATTTCTTCACAGTGCGCACTGGGGAGCGGACTGGAATGCTTCGACGGTACTGGAGGCCGAACAGTGGGTCCATGCGGCGTGGGTCTATGACGGAGCCACTGACACGGCAACGATGTTCCTGAATGGACAGGTTGACGGAGGTCCTCAGGCTCAGAGAGCACCGAATGGTAGTGGTACGTTAATCTTTGGTGGTCGTAACAATGGTGAAGTTCCTTATAACGGATACGTTGATGACGTGACGATCTGGAGAGAAGTGCTTCCTGAAGCGGTTATCGTTGCCCTTGCTGACGGAGCGAGTCCGATCGGTGCAACTCAGGTAGATGAGGACGGTGACGGGTTGCCTGATTCTTGGGAAGAGAAGTATGGAGTCGATGATCCTGAAGGGGACGATGATGAGGACGGGTTAACGAACATTGAAGAGTATGAATTAAGGACCAAGCCTGACATGGCAGACTCGGACGAGGACGGTCTCAGTGACAAAGATGAAATCGAAGTGCATGAAACTAATCCATTGAAGCCTGATGCGGACAAGGACGGTCTCCTCGATGGAGCGGAAATTGCTAACGGAACTGATCCTGAGAATAGGGATACGGACGGTGACGGATACTGGGATTTAAAAGAGATAGAAGCAGGCAGTAATCCACTCAATGCAAACAGCGTGCCTTCAGCACCACCCATCGACGAACCTCTTTTCTTTTATGATTTCGAAGGGGATGAGGGAGATCTAGTAACTGATAAGGCAGAGAGGGGTAATGATGCAGAAGTGACCCGACCAGGTCAGACTGAGTTAGGAGTTATAGGGGGAGCACCACAAGGGTCTAGCCCTGGAACTGCAATTGAATTCACTGACGGACTTCTTAATGTCCCCGGCGTTGACATGGCAGAAATCATCAGTGAAAATGGCAGTTATACCATGAGTGCATGGTTAAAACCCAGCAACCTCGGAGGCGACAAGTTCCTATTCGGTCAGACGAGTGAGGGCATTCATAACGGAATACGTAATGGTGGCTTTTTGCATCAGGCACATTGGGGAGCGGACACGAATGGCTCAACAAATCTCAATGGTTATCTTGAAGCAGACGAAGACGGTTGGATCCATGCCGCCTGGACATATGATGGTGAAACAGACACTGGTAAGATTTACCTTGATGGTAGCCTTGATTGGGAAGGCAGTAAACGTGCTCCGAACGGCAGTGGTAATTTGATCATTGGTGGACGTAACGGTGGTGGAAATGGATACTTTGGGCTGGCCGACGATATCGCCATGTGGAACATGGTACTTGAACCAGTATCAATAACAGAACTTGCCTCAGGATCGAGTCCAATCGGATCTAAATCACCATTTGACTTTACCAGTGTGATCTACAATGCGGAGGAAAACAGTTTCCGATTCGAGTGGAACTCGAAGCCGAACAGGACCTACGCCTTGTATTTTTCTGAGACGCTCGAAGAGTTTGATGCGGACATTGATGACTCCATTGAGTCCGGTGGTGAAACCACCGTTTATCCTCCTATAGGTGAGCCAGGACTAGAGAATCCACTCGAAGGGGCCCCTCAGCTCTTCTTCAGGATCGAGGAGAATCAGTAGAATTAATAACAATTAAATCTTAAGCGGCGGTTCCATTATTCAGATGGGATCGCCGCTTTTTTTTATTTAATTATTAAGATTTTCTACATTAGTTAAAAAATATTAATGTATTTTACATTAGATATTAGGATCATAACCGTGTTAGGATGTGCTCAATTAGTTTAAAGGTAAATCCCCACTCCACTCCATAATATCCTAGTTCT
>JAAZZC010000157.1 GCA_014239335.1 Verrucomicrobiales bacterium | reverse complement strand
TTTCAGTTTTTTTTTGATGCGAATGTTTCGGAATTGCACTTTCATCGGCGGTCCGGCGTGCAGTTGCAGAGCGATCAGGCCATCGCCGCGCTTCTTGGGACCGTTATCGGTGACCTCCGCCATCAATGTGCCGTTGATGGACTGCTTGATGTTATATCCTTTTGCAATGATGTGAAATTCATTCCACTCACCTTTCTTAATTGCCTTGTTCAATTCTTTAGGATCTCCGACCGGGTCGCCCTGATTTTTTTTCCCTTTCTCATTCACAGTCACTCTTTGTCCTCTTTTTGCGAAGACGCCCCCGAACTGTTCGCCATATATCGTTCCAGTCCAATTGTCTCCGGCCTCGAAGTCTGACTGATATCCCCCGATTCTCCATTCGTCAGCTTTCCCATTTAATTTGAAACTCCGGATTTGAATGCCTGAATTACCCCCTTCGATTTTAAATTTGAGCTTCAACTCAAAGTCATCAATTTCACCGGCTTCCCAGATGATGAATGTATTGCCTCTGGTGGGGTTTTTTGCAGTGGTCTGTCCTGTGATGGCTCCGTCCTGGACGCTCCAGAACTTAGGGTCACCATTCCAATTGTTTAATGATTTGCCGTCAAATATTGGGGCGAATCCGTCAGCCGCACCTTCATGGTGATCTGCGTGCACGCTGAGAATTGATAGGCTTAAGATTGAGATAAATGTGAGAATTTTCATTTGTAGCATTTTAGCTCTTGGGCTTGAGCGAGGCAAGCTCTTGTGACAAGAGTTAATGAGATGGAAAAAGGAAAAGAATCGCTAGGACTGACTGAATCTTCCGATTCTGGTCTTGGATTAGTGATGTTTGATGCTCTTTTGGCTCACTTTGCAGGGCATGAGCATGCTCCTGACCTAGATCCTTCGCTTATTAAGGCAATGCGCCATGAATTTGAGAGCAGTGAATTTTTTGGTCAAGATATGCGTCATCTTTGGATGATGCTTGAGAGTGTAGTTACTAAATCAATGTGTTACCCGG
The DNA here is from genome assembly GCA_014239335.1 of Verrucomicrobiales bacterium. Classification (GTDB taxonomy): domain Bacteria; phylum Verrucomicrobiota; class Verrucomicrobiia; order Verrucomicrobiales; family DEV007; genus EC70. The sequence goes on along the minus strand of JAAZZC010000157.1, from coordinate 12,870 downwards.
GAATTAATGAGGATCGAATAAATTTATTAAATCTTGCCTGCGGGTACTGTGAAGAGGGTGCTGTGCTTCCAGCTTTCTGGGGCCGCACGGGTAAGAAGGTTCATCAATTCTCTATAGATTTAAGGGATGCGGAAATTGACAAGGCTAAGCGTCGTTATGCTCTCACAGAAAAAATCTTCAGAAAGGCAGGGTTGCCCAATGTTAGTGAACTCTCTAAGAGTTCGCAAAGTGTTGAATTTATTGCTGATGATGCAATTCATCTTGCCGAGTACGGACAGATCCCATCTCAATTCAATGTCATATTTATCAGGCATCAGAATCTTTGGCATGACCGATCTACTTGGCAGAGAATTTACGATTTTGCTTTGAATCGTCTTACTGATGAGGGTCTTCTGATTATCACATCATACTTTGACAGAGAACATCACCTTGCCCTTGATTTAATTAAAATGCTCGGAGGTAATGTTTTAGTGAGTGAGCGCAATCATTTGTCACGGGAACTTTCATACCCTGGAAAATCGATTGACCGTCATGTGGCGGCCATCTCTAAGAATAAATAATTATAATGCTGAGGGCCGGATTATGGGTGCCTTCCCTTGAATGTCAATTCGGCTACTCCTGACTTATCAAGATCACCTTTGCCATCACTGACTAGTTTATTAAATTGAGCGCAAGTCGCATCATTCAGCGGCAAGTTAATTCCAACTTCTTTTGCGATACTGGCAGCGATTCCTGAATCTTTGGCAGCATGTTCCGCGGTGAACCAGGCTTCGTGATCACGAGCGATCATGTCTTCAGCATCAGTCTCAAGGACTCTTGAATTAGCACCCGTTTGTGAGAACACGTCACAAATCATTTCCAAATCAAGACCGAGAGAATCGGCCAAGCCTAATCCTTCAGCCAATCCTGCAGTATTGATGTTCATGACCATGTTAACGAGAGCTTTGACTTGAGCTGCTTTGCCGATTTCACCTATGTGCTTGAGATTAATGCTCATGTCTTCAAGTACTGGCTTTGTTTCCTCAAAAAGTTCTGCCTGGCCTCCAATCATTAGGTAGAGTTTCCCTTCTCTTGCCTGAGGTATGCTTGAAGCCATGCAGCCTTCTAGGGCTCCTGCTCCTGCATTTTCGGCTGCTTTTGCAACCTCTTGCTGTATTCCTGGCGAAAGAGTGGCACAGTTCACGAAGGTTTTTCCCTCAGCGCTCATCAAGAGATTGTCATCATCTGAAAAATAAATACTTCTCATGGCATCATCATTGGTAATGACAGTGAAAATGATATCTGATGATTCGGTTACGTCTGCGAGTTTTTCGGCATGCGAACATCCAAGCTCAGCTGCGAGTTCCGCTGCTGCTTCCTTATTAATATCATTCACTGATGAGATAGTATAACCTCGATCTTTAAGGTTTCTTGCCATGTTGGCGCCCATGCGCCCAATTCCTACAAATCCAATTTTCTGACTCATGATTAGGTATGTTTAGTTATTTTTAAATTCAGGGTAAAAGGGGTTATTTTTTTTCTCTTCTCCAATTGATGACATGGGCCCGTGTCCAGGGCAAATCACAGTATGATCGGGTAGAGTAAATATATATTGCCTGTTTGTTTTTAATGCATCCATATATGACACCATGCCTCCTCCCATTGATCCAGCAAAAAGCGCATCTCCGACAATTGCAATTGGGCGATCTAAGCCATTAATCACGTAAGTCAACCCGCCTATAGAATGGCCCCAAGTGAGATGAGACTGAACAGATAGACTCCCGATCGAGAAATTGTGTTCATCGGCAATGAGTTCGGCTCCTTCTATAGGTTCTTTTTCACTAACGTAGACTCTGATGGATGGAAAACTAGATTGGAGCCGTGCAAGGTCGGCAATGTGATCTGTGTGAGTATGAGTTAAGTAAATAGATTCAAGAGTCAGATCATTTAGGCGTACGGTTTCAATCAATTGCTCTGAATTGGCACCAGTATCAAAGGCCGCGGCTATTCCATCAGAGCTGTCCCATACTAGGAATGCATTAACATACATATCAGCCCAATTAGTGTTGTACATTTCAAGCCCTTTGACATTAACCGGCTCTGGATACCAAGACTTTCGTCCAGCAATCATTAAAGATTCAGGATCCAGATTTAAGTGCGGAGCAATAGAGATGATTGTAGGTTCATCAACTTTACCTTCAAGTAATTCTGCAATTAATGTTGATGATGCGCCTGACTTTGCGGCTAACTCTTGAACGGATATTTTGTATCCGCGCATAGCTTTACCTACAATATCTTCAACAAAATCTTCGATGCTGATCATATCCAATATAACTAAAGATTAGTCTCAAGAGTGAATTTAATCTGTGACATTTCCTGAGTAAATGTTCATTGTGTGATCTCTCAGGAATCCGATTAGATTTTGTCCGGATTTTTTAGCGAATTCAATTGCTAATGAGCTTGGTGCAGAGATTCCGGCCACTGTAGGAATTCCGGCAGCTAAAGATTTTTGCATCAATTCAAAAGATATTCTTCCGCTGAGAAGTAATGTATGATCCGAGAGTGGCAGGAGATTTTCGAGAAGCGCATAGCCTATAACTTTGTCGAGTGCGTTGTGCCTTCCTACATCTTCGCGAATGACGACTATTTCTCCGTTTGGATTGAAGAGGGCGCTGGCATGTAATCCTCCAGTTTTTTTAAATGTTATCTGTGCTTCGGATAACTTGTCCGGATAGCTTATGATTTTTGACCGACATATTTTATTTTGTCTTTCGATTTTTGGGAAATCAATCATTACAGATTCGATCGTGGCTTTGCCACAAATGCCACAACTCGATGAGGTGAATACATGGCGAGTAAGATTTCCAAATTCAAAATTAACGTCTTTAGATAATAAAATACTCACAAAATTCCCTTTTTCGGAATCATTTGTAGTAAGGCTTTCACATTCGGAGATTTCAAATACATCATCTCTATTTTTTATGATTCCTTCGCTGAGAAGGAATCCTGCGGCCAGTTCACGATCATGTCCTGGCGTTCGCATGACAATTGCTACATTTTTTTCTTCGACTCGAATTTCTAACGGCTCTTCAATGGCAACGAAGTCATCAACACTTGAAACAGAACCTGAACTGCTTTTTCTAATGTTGAATAGTTTTGATGAATCGGTCACGGATCAGATTTCTGGAGGATAATTCATGTTAGCAAAAAATTCTATTTCTGGCTCAGTAATTTTACGAGTTTTCAAAAGGCCTTCTGTAATTGCTTTCTTTACAAGTTTCTGCATCGATAGAGAACCTGAAAGGCATTGATTTTTGGCTAGTTGAATTATTTCCTTCGGGTAAACAGCCGCTAGAGGTTCACTCATTCCATTTTCATGGATTGGTATTGAGCCGCAGCCAGAGCACACGAGTTCGCCTAAAAAGCTTATTGGCATTTCAGGCATATCAACGGCTAAAATGAGAACTCTTTCTATCCTTGTAGAATTTAAGCAGTCTATCAGGGCCCCGAGAGGCCCCCTGTTAGGCTCGGTGTCTATTATTACTTTATGAGTCGTATCAAAATGCTGGTTATCATTTGCCGATATAATTATTTCTGAAGGCATTAGTTGTTCAATTTTGTGAACTTGATGGCGCCATAAGGGGGTCTCATTAATTTGATGAAAGGCCTTATCAGTGCCGAACCGTTCTGAACGGCCTCCGGCCATGATTGCTGCTGCGAAAGGGGAGTTCACTTAATTAGTCTATTGTCTTTTCTTAAGGCCCCGCTCGTGAGTATTTTTGCCCTCAATCCTCCACGTCCCTTCATCGCATCTTCGGCGCCAGGGGCAACGGCTCCATTCATCCAGTAACATGGTGCAGCTTCCTGAGTTCCAAGAAAGTCGATTCCCTGGACAGTGAATGTTTTTCCAATTAACGAGTTTAAATCCACTTCGCTTACGATGATATTTCTTCGAAAAATAGAGGGGCATAAATCTTTCAGTTTGAAATTTCTGCAAATGTCTTCGTATACTTCCCAGGAGAAAAAAGTAATCTGTCCCTTGTAGTCAGGTTTATAATCGTAGAAACGGTCTCCAATGATCCCCATTCCTTTTTTGCATTTTGCTTCATCAAGCTCAATCATCGGATAATTGCTTGGCTCTTTACCGTGATGCCCATAGAAGTTATGCTTTTTGGCTACATAGATGTGACGAACGGTCATTTCTTTTATCGAATGCAATTTATTCGCTAATGAGGTAATTCTCTTCAGATTCTGCAAATATTAAAATACTTTGCTCCCATGGCTATCGTTCTTTGTGTTGGATTCATTGATTCCATCCTGAACACTTTTTTCAAATTCTTCAGTTAGTTTAATGATCGTGTCTTTTGAAACCTTCTCATTAGGATTAACATATTGTCTTAAATCAATTGGTGAGCATATTTTTGCCAATACCTTTCTTTTCCCGACTGGGGGAGCGCCTTTCGAATGGATGTCCTCACGGAGGCGGGCGACGGTTTCTGCTATCCTATCAAGGCTAGGATTATCAGTGGCGTATCCTCCAGAATATCCAAGTATTCGCAGGGCTAACATTGCTTCATCTGCCAGATCGGCTGCATGGGAATGTTCCTTTTGTTTTTCTAGATCTATTCTTATAGAATGAACTTTGGAGCGGATTGTTCTTATTCTGGATACTAGATTTTGCTCTTTTTTCACTGTGATCCCGATTTCTTTTTCAAGCTTTATAATGATTGGTTCTACTGCGTTATTGATGAGATTGTCCACATTGGTGTTGTTATCGGGGAGGCTGTAATTGTGTTTTTGTAAGAATTCGGAAAGAGTAAGGATGCTGATGCGGGTAACTTCTTCTATGATTGGTTTTTCAGAGGATAGTGAGGTACTAAACTTCTTAGCTATTTCATCTAGGTTGGAAATGACGCTTTCACGAACGTCTTCAATAAAGGTGTATTTTAAGGATATTGGCACGGCATAGACCGGAGTATTTACACCCAATTTATGCTGAGTCCGAAGCCCTATGTAAGCGGCTCCTTCAGCGAAAGGAGTCACGCGGTCATTACAGAAGTAAACATTTCCTTCTGGAAAAATAACGAGCGGATATTGACCTTCTTCAAGTATTTGAGCGGCACACTTCATTGCTTTCCTGTCACTCCCTTCACGGTCAACGCTGAATGCTCCTATCCTTTGCATGAACCAAGAGGCAAATTTGTTTCTGGCAAACACATCATAAGCCGCCATGAAGGATGGGGTTTTCTCCATTCTTCTACAGACTTCATTAATTACCTGTGGATCACTGTGCGTTGGATGATTTGGGAGGATGATGAATCTGGCATCCTTTTCTTTAGCAATTTTCTGAAATTCCGTTAACCCGTCGACATTGATTCCTTTCAATTGGTGATTTCTAGATGTTAGCCCAATGAAACGATTCACTATCCTTCCTAAAGCAATGATGAAATTGTTTGGTTTTGGAGGGATGAATTGATAAGGAAGATCGCTAAACTCGAGCATAGTTCTTTTGAGCTTATAGTTTATAAAAAATCACAGTTTTAGTTTTTGGTGTAATTCTTGCAAGAATGCAATTTTCCGATTGTAGTTTGCAAGTATTTTAGGGTCTGTAACTTCCTGACTGACAGATTTCCTATAATCAGCGACGCTGACGAAATCTTTCACCAGATTTGGTTCTTTGATTATTAAATTCAATTCTCCTGAGTTGCACATCGAGAAAATGGATAGATTAGCTGAACCACTAAAAATTATTTTCCTGTCTAAGGCGACCATTTTTGAATGTATCATCTTAGGCGTAAGAAATATACGGGCTGATCCTGATTTCATTATTTTCTCAGCTCGTTTATAGTTATTGTCGTTGCCTATGTTCGCTTTTTTAGACAGCAACATATTAACTTGTACATCACGGGTTGTCGCTTCCTTGAGGGCATCTTCAATATCAGGATCTCCAATGTAAGCTGACTCGATGTAGATTTCTCTTTTTGCTTCCTTTAATAATCTGATTAACAGGGGCTTGATTTCAAAACGGCCCTTACGATTCATTGGCTGGTTAAATATATATTCAATTTCCTTATCTAGATTGAAAGGGGCCTGTCCTGATTCTCGCTTGTGAAAATGTTCTCCTAGATTGTCCTGTTCTAGGTGCACCATGTAATCAAAATATTCACGGTGCCGATCCTCGATGTTAATACTACCTGTGATTAGGTGTTTTTGGTCAATGAGGTAATATTTTTGATGGGTATGAACCCCTTCGATCCACTCGATTTGAACGTTAGTATGATGAGTTAATTTTTGACCTGCCCCGTTGACGAATTGATCTTCAATGAAAGTGTCAGGGAATGTTGGAGTAATAATTTTCCACCACAAGTCCTTCAATTTACTGGGTTCACGGGGGAGATAAGATTTCCGATTCATTTCGATTCTCTCATACATCATTGCAGACTGATCCTTGGTAATATTTATTTCTACTCCTCGTTCAGCGGCCCTGAAGAGCGCCTCTCCAATGCTGTTACCAATTTCATCTGAACGCCATACGTACATATGGATTTTGATGCTTTCCTTGGCTGAATTGATTAGCTGAAGGACCGTTTCAAATGTTTTCTTTGCACCATCCGTTTCTTCTGGTCTATGAAGAAGTTTTCCTTTTAACATTTTGTCAGCCCCTTACTTATTGTGTTGTTTAAGAATTTCACCTACTTCCGTGATTGTTTCATTATACTTGTGTAAGTCATGCCATGCTCGCACTTTTAGTTCGGATATGGCGTTCTTAAGATGAGCGCTCTGATAGCTGACAACAAGATCAGTAGCCTCGGTTAGAGGTTTTTTACTGCTGAATTTGCCAATCCCAATTATGCTGTGGAAAGGAACTTTTGTTGAGATCTTTTCTGATTGCAGTGAGCGGATAAGATAAGAATTTGGGCTCACGTTATCTATACTTTTGAGTTTCATTAATGCGGTCGCCTCTTCGAACGGTATGTCAGGGTTGAGACGTAATCCACTGAGCAATGAATTTTGTATTTCGATTGGGATCCGGATAATCGAATTAATCATTCTCGAAATTTTCAAAGAAGCTACTTTGGTTCCGCGGTGCGGTGTCGCAATGAATATTACTCTTCCAATGTATTCCTGAGGCTTAAAGATAAACATATCAGCGGCTAGATCCTTTGGCTTGTTTGGTAATTGTGAATTATTAGTTGGGCTAGGCATCCAAGGCGGTAATTCTTTATTGTTTTTTGAGACCATGAGTCGGGAAAGGATTCCTCCCATGCTGTGGCCGACCAAGACTATTTTCTGTAGGTTGGGATTTTTACCATTAGGGGCATATTTTTTTTGCATTGCCTGTAATTCTTTGCGCAACCGCATTGCCGAATAGTGTAAAGGAATTCCTGTAGGATATGAAAAGGTCCAGAACTGATAGTGGTTTCTAATCTCTGGATCTGCTTGCAGTTGATTAATTAGATTCACCCATGCTCGAGGATTTGCCTTAAAGCCGTGTATGAGGATTATTGGTATTTTATTAGGATCATAGGGATTCATCCTGCGCAGGCCTATCCTGTTCATGTATCTGTTAGCATTGATAATTGCTAGAACCTTTGGGATGAGTTTTGTTCGCCTAGTTAGGTAATTGATGGGGGCTGTATAGTCTCGAGCAATTTCAGGGACTTTAGCTTGATCATTTTTTGGATCTAGTAAGTCATAAAGCAAAATTTTGGGATTTTTTTCTGTGGATTTTACTACCGCTGTTACAGGTAAAGTTTCACCGATTTTGTTAATAGATCGATCATCTTTGGTTTTCTTTAATAAGATCAGAGGCGTTCCTGTTCCTTCTGATTGGTGCCATTCCTGTGACCAGTTAGTACGAATGACGGCATTCGAACGCACAACATGACTAAAACTCATGGGATCGATTTCTTTTCTGCCTATCCATTGAAGATGTGTTTCAGAAATTGTCGGATCCTTTGATTCGATCAGAGTGGCTAATGAACTTGAGACTTTTCTTTGAGAGACAATTTTTTTTGTTTTGGATGAGACTGAATCAATTAATGCTGCTTCTAGCTCTTGTTTTGAATTGAAAGCCTTGGCATGTCTTGACGGAAGAGAACAGGATGTGGCTATCGTTGTGACAAGGACAAAGATAAGAACTTTAAATGTTAGGACGGGTTTGATCTTTCTGATCATTTAAAAGGCCAATGCAGGTTTTTAATGATAAGTTTACTGTTTATTTCCTCTAATGTCTGCTCATATTGCGATGAAAATAATTAAGATATGATAAAATTGGTTTTGGTAATTGTATATATTTTGATTCTTCCCCTGTTTGCTCAGGCTCAGAAAAAAGATTCCAAATATCTTCCTGGTCAATACAAGAAATACCATCGTCCAATTATGGCAAAGTTAGGAACGGGGGAATTTCAATCTGCTATATCAGAGCTCAAGGCATACTTAAAAAAGGCTCCTCATGATGAGGAGACGCTTTTTTGCCTTGCTTTAGCATATAGTGGATCCGGCGATGGAACTGCGGCATTAAATTATGCAAAGAAAGCGATGTCCGAGGGCTTGCCCTTGGAGCGTTTCATTGCGGGTCCGAGAAGCTTGAATGAGGCGTTACTTAAAACTGATAAGTTTGTTGAAATGATGCGCTCCTCTTCTGTGAAATTAGTGCACGGTCCAATGATAGGTGACCTGAGCACTGATTCGGTTAAGATCTGGGTCCGTGCTTCTAAGGAGTCCGAGATAAAAGTCGTTATCGAGGGGGTGACAGCTGAGCGAGTGCAGGCCTTATCAAAAAATGATTACATTGCGGTGATACAAATTAAGGGGCTCGAACCTGATACGTTTTATCATTATCAGATATTCCAAGATGAGCATGCAATTGACCTTGGAATTGAGCCTGGATTCAGGACTCAGAAAGAGGATGGAGGAGACACAATAAAAATTGTTTTTGGTGGGGGAGCCGGGTTCACCCCGAAATACGAGCACATGTGGGGAACGATTAAGAATCACAAGCCTGATGCTCTTTTTCTCCTGGGTGATAATGTCTATATTGATCGTCCGGAGATACGAGAAGTGGGTCAGTACTGTTACTTTAGGCGTCAATCCCGTCCAGAGTGGCGCAAATTAATTGCGAGTGTCCCGGTCTATGCGATCTGGGACGACCACGACTTTGGGACTAATGACTGTCATGGTGGCGCAGCTGTTGATGAGCCTGAGTGGAAGCCTCAGGTATGGACAGATTTTAAACTGCAGTGGCCCAATCCGGAGTACGGGGGAAAGGGGAAGCGTCCCGGATGTTACTTCACGCATCAATTTGGACAGAGAGTTGAATTCATTTTTATGGATACCCGTTATTATAGAGAGCCCTCAGCAGGTCAGATGCTTGGGCCGGCCCAGCTTTCATGGCTCAAAAGCAAGCTGAAGAAATCTAAGGCGGACTTTAAGGTCATTTGTTCATCAGTTCCAATGACTCCAGGAGTGAAACCGAGGAGTAAAGATACTTGGGACGGTTATTCACGAGAGCGCATGGAAATTTTTTCTTATATCGAAAAGAATAAAATCAGTGGAGTGTTCGTTCTGGCCGCGGATCGACACAGGTCAGATGCGTGGAAGAATGATGGCTTTGGTTCTAGTTATCCAATTTATGAATTCATGAGTTCGAAGCTCACTAACATTCATACTCATAAGATTATTGAGGGTTGTATTTTTGGATACAATGAAAAGCCAAGCTTTGGTGAGGTGATCTTTGATTTTAATAAAGGCAATCCCACAGCAACTTACACTGCCTATTCAATTGATGATGAAAATGTCGGTTCTGTGCAGATAAATCTGAAAGAATTGCAGTATAAAAAATGACTACTGCATGAGCAGGCCATTATTTTATAATGGCAATTTATTAACTTGTTATTTTCCTGCTTTAGTAGTCTTCTATAATTATGAATTCTACTCGTTCTCTTATTATTTTTGTAGGTTTTTTAATTTCATTTGTCAGGCCGCTACTGGCAGGAGAGATATCATTTAGTGAAGCGCTCAGTGATGATGCGAGTACTGGTATTAATACTTCAATCATTTATACGCATGCGGTCAGTGGAGGTTCCGCAACGACAGTGAATGGAGTTGATTTTGAATTATTAGACGGCAGTACAAATCCATCTGATTTCAGTTGGGAAGTGTCTTCGGTGAAGAATCAATTACAAAATAACAATGGCGGTTGGGACCCTTTTGCGGCTGGAGTAACCGAGCAGGGGCTACAGTCTCTGTTAGGATCCTTTACATTTAACAATAATGGGGAGCCAGGTTCGAATCAGACATTCATATTGAGTGGATTAACGCCGGGCGAAGAATATGAAGCGCGACTCTATTGCAGGAAATGGTCTGACGATACAGAGAGGACTCAGGAAGTGACTTTTACCGCCGGTGCAGAGGATGGAGTAACCGAAATGTTTGCGGAGGATCGTCCTGAAAATGATCCGATAGGGGCCTTGGACCGTGAAAGTGCATATTATATTGCTTATACCTACACTGCAGATGCTGAAGGAGCACTTTCTATTCGATTTGATGTGACTGGAGCAGCGGCGACTGGAAGTTTTCATATGTATGGTCTAACGAACCAAGTCATTGGTGATCCAGTTTTTGTAATTTCCGCGGATGCTCGTGAATTTTCTTATTCGGTAGAAGATAATGGTGTTATTTCAGAGCTCATTGGCAGCTATGATGGTGAGGTTGAGCCTACAGAATTCACTTTAGTCGAAGGTGAGGGTGATGATGATAACGATCTTTTTAGAATTGTTGGAGATGAACTTAGAGCAGGCAGATTTGATTTCAGTTCAGCCGACGATGGAACAAAATATTATGTTCGCATTCAGGGTAGGGGAGCAGAGAGTGGTGAGTCCGGTGAGACGATGCTGGTTTTCACGCTGATCGGAGAGAAAGAGCCGAGTCCGTTTACGTTTGTTGGACCATTAACTGATGATGAGAGTAGCGGCATTGATCCTGAAAATGAATACTCGCATGCGATCAGTGGCGGAGGCGCGGAGACTGTTAACGGTGTTGATTTTGAATTGTTGAATAGTAATACGACGCCAAATAATTTTTCCTGGGAAGTTTCATCTATTAAGAATCAGCTCGATAATAATAATGGTGGATGGGACGTTGGGTCCAGTGGTGTTACGGGGTCAGGGCTACTGGATCTGCTTGGTTCATTTACCTTTAATAACGATGGTGCTGTAGGTTCTAATCAGACCTTCACTCTGAGTGGCCTCGATCCTGGAGGAACTTATGAGGCCAGACTTTACATGCGGAAGTGGGACAATTCGACGCAACGCCAACAGCTCGTTGAATTTACTGCCGGGGACAAGACTGACTCAATAACATTCAGTGAAGATCATCCGGAACTTGATCCAATTGATATGGAATTTCGAGACCAGGCTTCCTACATGAGTTATACTTATACAGCGGGAGCAGACGGTGATTTGAGCATTAAATTCACTATCACAGATGACGGTATTCAGGGAGCGTCAGGTAGTTTTCACATGTACGGATTGACTAATCAGATAGTTCAGGCCTCTGCTGATGATGATAATGATGGATTGCCTGACTCATGGGAAGAGAAGTATGGGGTTGATGACCCGGAAGCTGATGATGATAATGATGGATTAACCAACGCTGATGAGTTTGAAGAGAGAACTCAGCCCAATAAAGCAGATACTGACGGGGACGGGCTCAATGACGGGGCTGAGATCGCTGATACGAAGACTAATCCTTTGAAAGCGGATTCGGATAATGATGGGCTTGATGATGGGGTAGAGACAAACACCGGGGTTTTTGTGAGTTCTAATAACACTGGAACCGACCCGAACAACAGAGACACGGACGGAGATAATTTTTCTGATGGTTATGAGATTGATGCCGGTAGTAACCCTAACGATGCTGAGGACTTACCTCTGTTGCCGGGTGGCTTTTCTATTGCCCTTCTAACTGATGACGAGAGCAGTGGCATTGATGCTGTAAATGAATACACCCATGCAATCAGTGGCGGAGGAGCGGAAAATGTTAATGGCGTCGAATTTGAATTATTAAATAGTGGTACAACGCCGGACAATTTTGATTGGGAGGTATCTTCGGTCAAAAATCAGATCGATAATAATAATGGGGGCTGGAACGTCGGTGCCAGTGGTGTGACTGGTGAAGGTCTTCAGGCTCTCTTGGGATCGTTCACTTTTAATAATAATGGAAGTCCAGGATCGAATCAGACTTTCACATTAAGTGGGCTCACGCCTGGTCAGACCTACGAGACGAGGCTCTATACACGTAAATGGGACAATAGCACAGCACGGACGCAGGAACTTACCTTCACGGCAGGTGATCAGGATTCAAATTCCATTATTTTCAGTGAGGACCATCCTGAACTTCCTCCGCTTAGCTTGCCCGATCGTGAGGTTGGTTGGTACCTCGGTTACACTTACACTGCGGACGGATCCGGCTCTCTTAGTATTCGCTGCGATGTGCTTGCTTCTCCGGAAGGAGTTCAAGGTGATCCCGGGAGCTATCACATGTATGGCTTGACGAATCAGGTCAGTTCAGCGCCTGTTGCGTTGCAGATCACAGAAGTTATTTATGACCCTGAAGCGCCACAAGTAGCCATTACCTTCAATTCACGTCCCGGTGCAACTTATGCAGTTGATTTTTCAACAAATCTTCAAAGTAGTGAAGATGATGGGGGATGGGCTGAGCTCGATGATGGTGTCATATCTGAAGGTAAGCAAACCACTTATGTGGATGATTTCTTTGTGGGAAATGAGAAAACAATTTTTTATAGAGTCCGGCAAATCGAGTGATTCATTCGACGTGAGGTTTTCTGTTCTGATAGGAATCTAATCTGGCTTTCAGTTGATTTGTGAG